>NZ_JADYWN010000012.1:0-131052 GCF_015864805.1 Pseudoalteromonas sp. NZS127
TTTGGACCCACCTGACCCCATGCCGAACTCAGTAGTGAAACGAAACAGCGCCGATGATAGTGTAGCATTTGCTATGTGAAAGTAGGACATTGCCAGGCTCCAAATTGTAGAAAGCCCGAATCTAACGATTCGGGCTTTTTTACGTCTGCAGAAAAGTGAGGGTAGTGCAATTAATGTACACTCAGTTCCTCCTAACACGCAGGTTGGGCAAGCAACGCGACACCCGACACTCAAATCATAAAAATATAACCACTAGCCAATGGGTGTGTCGCATTTGCTACGTGACTCTCTACCGCTGTGGACACAACGACATTACCAGGCTCCAAATTGTAAAAAGCCCGAATCTAACGATTCGGGCTTTTTTACGTCTGCAGAAAAGTGAAGATGGGTGAATAATACACACTCAATATACACTCAAGTCTCCCACGTAGGTCGGGCGAGCAACGCGACACCCGATACTAAAATCATAAAAATATCACCACTGACCAAAGAGTGTGGTGCATTTGCACTGTGATACTAATCACATTAAATTTATGATCTATTTTAATTATGCGATTTTTATGCTGTAATACGAGATAATCAGTTATTCTATTTAGTTTTACTTGTCTACTATTACTGACTTCCCATATACCAGAGACGCGCGATTAAAAACACGCTATTAAGTTATTCGACTATTCCTCGAAATAAAAAATAGAACTATTGTCGCCAAAAAAGCCGCTGTTAGTCGTCGACTCGTTAATAAATGGGTGACTGCATACTTATCTGATGGCCTTGAAGCACTTGACATTAAAAAGCAATCTGGCCGTCTATACAGCCTCACTGAAAAGCAAAAACAGCAGCTTAAAGACTATATCTGTTCGCATGCAGTGAAGGCCGATGGCGGTAGATTAATAGGCGAAGATATTCGTGAATACATTCGCGATACATTTAGTATCCAATACACACTCAACAATGTTTACCTTTTGATGCATGAGCTGAATCTTTCATGGATAACGTCGCGCTCTAAACACCCAAAACGGTCAATTGAAGCACAAGAACACTTTAAAAAAATTCTATTATAATACGATCATCACAATTCCAGGCCACGTAGCACTTGATAGAGTGGATGTGTGGTTTCAAGATGAAGCGCGATTTGGGCAACAAAATACCACCTCAAAGATTTGGGCTAAGAAAGGCTCTAGGCCACGTGTTGTTGGCAGCAACAATTTCTATCCACCCATAATTTTGGCGCAGTATGTCCTGTAACAGGACAAACAGAGGCAATTATAGCTCCTTACTTGAGTAAGGATATAATGTGACAGCACTTGCAACTAATTTCAGATGCGACGCCATGTGGACGGTACGCAGTGGTTATTGTTGATCGCGCAAGCTGGCATATGGGCAATGTTCATGAAGGCATTAAAAATGTGTCGATGATACCATTGCCTCCTTATTCACCAGAGCTTAATCCAGTTGAACAAATATGGGTATGGATGCGAAACAGAGCGCTATCAAATCGGACTTTTTCAAATTATGACGATATTGTAGAGCAAGTAAGTAGAGCGTGAAATATGTTTCGCTCAGATGTTGCTAGTGTGAAACGTATGTGATCTAGAGCATGGATAAACCTGATCACTTAATAAATGCTATTAGGCTATAGCCGTGCATTGTTTGTCGCTATTACTGATAACATGCGCTATGAGACACTGAAAGTATATCACCGCCAAGTATTTGAGTATTTCCAAGGTATTCCACAGCAAGTATGGTATGACAACATGAAAACTGTAGTGATAGAGCGTGATTCTTACGGTGAGGCATCGCTTTAATAAGCACTTTTATCAATTTAGTAAAGAAATGGGGTTCATTCCAAAGCTATGTAAACCCTACCGCCCACAAAAAAAAGCAAAGCAGAGCGAATGGTGCGCTATGTGCGCGATAATTTTTATCAATCATAGGCGACTAAACTATCGGCTCTTGAACTTACTTTGGATGTTGAGACAGCCAATGTTGAAGTCATAGACTGGTTAAATACGATGCTAATCAAAATAAAGCCAGCTGATAGATTAAAAGAAGAGCAAGCGGAGCTTTAACTTGTCGCGTTTTTTATTACAGAATACGAATAACGCACCTGACAGTTCAGATAACTCACCCTCTACCAAAGCTGCTAGCCTATTAATAGACTTTCGAAAATCCACATGGCTTGCACATAAATACACATCAAGTGGGTCAATGAACATCGTCATGCTGATAAGCCTTTAATGATATTAATAATCACATCATAGCTGAGTGTGGCCGGTAGTGTCAGTTGGTCATTATGGGTATAAAAGTAAATCGACGGCTATAGAATGGCGTTTACTTGCGTGACCTGTGCTTCCGAAACTGCACAAATCGGGTTGAGGGATCTGGTGTAAGGCTCTGTTGTCTCTTTTTATATTTATAAAACGAATTGATAGACACTTGATGATGCTGACAAAAATGCTCCTTAGTATCAGAAAGTGAAGGAGGAAGGGCAAGCATATCTTGCTAGCGCTCAGAGATGAGTGAGCTCATAATAACCTCCAACAAATGATTGGAGGTATTTTCAAATACAAAAATAGCTGTTGCTAGTTGTGGTTTGTCAGCCGTTTACGAGTTTATATGGTGTAGAGGTACTCTAAGCCATGATTAGCCTAGTGACAGATCTACTTACTTCTGAATTCATAATGTATGATCTTGTACAATTTATCCTATTTTCATACAGTTTAGGGCTCGAAGGTGGGATGGTTTACTAGTTTACTTCAGTATTCAAGCTTATATTCGTAACGCTGTCGATTTAAGTTCTGTAGGGTGGAATATTAAATGAGCAGGTAAATCAGCGGTCATTACGGGTAATTATCTACCCACTTAGCAAGTTGATGAGATATTAAACTTTTACCTCATATAAAGTTATCAGCATTTCCATTGATGTAGATCATATAAGTTGTATGCAATTTAAGTAAGCTGTCGTTAGTGTTGTGATCGGTTTACAACGTGCATGCAAAATATTTTCGTCAACATCAATAGGAATGACTTATGAAGAATATTACTAGAGTACTGGCAGTTTTAACGCTTTCTTTGTTCTTTTTAGCCGGTTGTGCAAGTCAACTCTATCACAATTATATTATGAGTGGTCAGGTTGTATCAACAAAAGGAAGTGAATTGGTTGTGTGCGTAGCCGATACAACTAATTTGCAAAAAAATACTGTTTTTAGCGTTTATCGTGTTGTTTACGACGAGACTGTAACGGTAGAAGGTGAATCAGGTTACGCTAGAGAGTACATAGGGAAAGTGCGTTTAGGTAATACAAAAGACAAACATTTCGCTAACGCGACTATCTTAAGTGGCAAAATACAGCCCAGTGATATCATTGAATTTACACCCAAATAATGAGCTAACTTACAATAGTGATAAAGTGAATTAAAACAATCAAAAGAGCCGTATCGGCTTGATAGTTATTTAACCAGTGGAGCAAACTATTAGAAGCGTGGTAGCAACGATAAACCCTTAGTAGCTATTCTTTGGGATGCTTTTTATTGTGGCTCGACTGCTTCAGTGTATAGAAAGCAGATACTGCTTAAGTATTTGGGCAGTAGTGTTTAGTAAGGCTCACACAATTAGGCGTGCATTCATATTAGCCTCCTGTTTTCTTGTTCACATTTGAGATAATACAACACTCTTGAAGCCATAAACTTACCTTCTAAAGAATTGCTGCTCTTGTATAAATAATATTAATACCTTGCTTGTTAGTAAAGTGGGCAAATAAGACTTATTAAAATTGTATAAAGCTATTCGATTCAATCATTCTTTTAACATTGTTAATAGCTGTTGTTATTTGATCAATACCAGTAAATAGTTAAAAAAGCCATTGATCTGTGAGCCACTCATAGGTTTATTCTTTGGTAATAAATCATAAATACGGCGATTAACTAAAGATAAAAAGGGTAGACATGAAGGTGAGTGAGTTAGCAAAAACATTTGGCGTTAATAAAGACACAATTCGATATTACACACGGATAGGTTTGTTGCGCCCATTAAAATCAGTAGAAAATGGCTATAAATTTTATACTATAACTGATCAAAATCGCTTCAAGTTCATATTGAGTGCACGTGATTTAGGTTTCTCGATTGAAGATATAAAACAAATATTATCAGAGTCTGACGTGGGTAAAGCACCTTGTCCAACAGTAAGAGTATTAATTGAAAAAAGACTACACGAAACTGAGCAAAGGTTTATAGAAATGACAAAGTTGAGAAATAGAATGCGTGCGGCTATGGTGACATGGAAGAACAGGCCTGATAAGGCGCCCAGTAATAATATTATTTGTCATTTAATTGATAATTATCAGTTACCTGAAAGTGGGAAATAGAAATAGCAGAGTACTTAACTTTCGAAAAAAGAGGGTTTTATGAGTGATACAAACAATGACAGCAAGGCAAGTAAACACTCTTGCTGTCGAAATAAAAGTGTAGCGGCCAGCAATAGTGAAATTAAAGATATCAAAAAAGAGTCGGAAAGAGCAATCGCTGGAAATGATGTGCTGACACAAGAGGTACACCATCTAATTGTTGAAGGTGCAAGTTGTGCTAGCTGCGTAAGTAAAATTGAAAAAGCATTGCGCGGTGTTGATGGTGTACAAACTGCTGAAATGAATTTTGCGCAGCGCAGCGTTATGGTTACTGGAAATGTAAATGATGCCAGTTTGATAAGCGCCATTGAAATTGCTGGGTACAACGCAAAAATTGACGCTAGTGAGTCAGATGAAGAAGCGTTAGACGAGAAAGAAAAGGCCGATTGGCAATATTATAAAAAGCTAATGCGAGACACGGTCATTGCCTTAACACTGGGCGTACCCTTAATGGTCTATGGCCTAATGATTGGCGAAATGACCGTTAATACCACAAGCGAGAGACTCGTATGGTTCACTGTCGGCCTCGCAACCCTTGGCGTTATGTACTTCTCAGGTAAGCATTTTTATGTTGGTGCGTGGAACTCGCTAAAAAACCATTCAGCGAATATGGATACCCTTATTGCATTAGGCACCGGCACCGCTTGGATATATTCAATGGTAGTGGTCTCGGTTCCTGAATTACTCCCGCAAATGGCACGCCATGTCTATTTTGAAGCAACGGCTATGATTATTGGCCTAATCAATCTTGGTTTAGCGCTAGAGGTCAAAGCGCGTGGAAAAACCTCTGACGCGATTAAAAGATTAATTGGCTTGCAAGCCAAAACAGCGAGAGTAATTCGAGATAATAAAGACATCGATATTCCTATAGAAAATGTCTTGCTTAATGATCTAATAAGAGTACGGCCAGGCGAAAAAATATCAGTCGATGGCATTGTAGAAGAAGGTCATACCGCTGTGGATGAATCGATGTTAACGGGCGAACCCATGCCGGTTGAAAAAAGCGATGGTGACAAGGTGGTCGCAGGAACCATCAATAAGTCTGGTTCAATAGTGTTTAAAGCAACGCGTGTTGGTAAAAATACTGCTCTAGCACAGATCATCAATATGGTGAAAAGAGCGCAAAACTCTAAACCACCGATAGGGCGTTTAGCAGATGCTATTTCAGCTTATTTTGTACCGGTAATCATGATTATTGCTGTCTTAAGTGCGCTGGCATGGTTGAACTTTGGACCGTCGCCAGCCTTGGTATTCGCGATTGTTTCGGCAACTACGGTATTAATTATTGCATGCCCTTGCGCGTTGGGTTTAGCAACACCTATGTCGGTAATGGTGGGTGTAGGCAAAGCAGCAGAAGCTGGTGTATTGATTCGTAACGGTGAAGCGCTGCAAACGGCGTCAAAAATAACCACCATGATCCTAGATAAAACCGGCACTATTACTGAGGGTGCACCCAAGGTCACCGACGTACTGTTGGCTGATGGTCAGGCCCGAGACCATATACTAATGCTTGCAGCGAGTATTGAGGCTGGCTCAGAACATCCGCTGGCAATGGCAATTGTCGAAAGTGCTAATGAACAGGGTATTGAGCCTAAAAAAGTAAAGGGATTCTCATCAATAGTCGGAAAAGGTGTAGAGGCTTCACTTGATGAAAATAAACTCTTGTTCGGTAATGAAAAGCTAATGAAAGAGCGAGGTATCAGTATAGATACGTTCGTAGATAAAGCGCAAGCGCTCGCCGAAGAGGCAAAAACACCTATGTATTTTGCGGTTAATAATGAGCTGGCCGCAATTATAGCAGTGGCAGATCCTATAAAAGCAGATTCTATTGAAGCTATCGCTAGGCTTCAAAGAAACGGTATTCGTATTGTGATGCTGACGGGTGATAACCGATTAACCGCGAAGGCTATAGCAGCCCAAGTAGGTATCAGTGAATATTTTGCTGAGGTAATGCCCGAGGATAAAGCCAACAAAGTCGCTCAATTGCAAGAAGAGGGCGAAATAGTCGGCATGACCGGTGATGGTATTAACGATGCACCTGCACTGGCGCTTGCCAATGTAGGCTTTGCAATTGGAACTGGCACAGATGTCGCAATTGAGAGTGCTGATATCACGCTTATGCGAGGTTCGTTACATGGCTTAGCCGATGCTATTGCTGTGAGCAAGGCAACCTTAACGAACATTAAACAGAATCTGTTTGGCGCATTTATATATAACGTTGCGGGCGTGCCCATAGCAGCTGGTGTGTTATATCCATTCTTTGGTTTGTTATTAAATCCAGTTATTGCAGGGGCTGCAATGGCTTTTTCTTCACTAACCGTGGTGACTAACGCAAATCGTCTTCGCTTCTTTAAAGCGAAAGACCATTAGGAGTATCAAATTATGCTGTGGATAAACTTAGTAGGGGTAGCACTTATAGCACTTATTGTATGGTGGTTTTGGATGTACAAATCGTCTGGTGTTGGTATGCAAGATGGTGCAATAGAGGTGTTAGTGAAGGAAGGTGTTTATCAACCATCAAATATAAAAGTACCGGCTAACGAAGAATCGACAATCACTTTTATAAGAACTGATGCATCACCGTGTTCTGAAACTTTACAAATTCCAGATTTAGACATTAATGCGACCTTGGGTTTGAATAAAAGAGTGAATGTAACGATCCCTGCTTCCAAACCCGGACGATACGCATTTCACTGTCAAATGAAGATGTATGTAGGTGAGTTAATTATTGAATAAGTCGAGTGACGTTTATGCACTTACTTATATTTTCACTCGTAAAAAAAGAGCAAAAACGCTCAACATTAACAAAGGGGATAAATTATGGATGGGGTAATTTCATTTTT
This sequence comes from Pseudoalteromonas sp. NZS127, assembly GCF_015864805.1. Classification (NCBI taxonomy): domain Bacteria; kingdom Pseudomonadati; phylum Pseudomonadota; class Gammaproteobacteria; order Alteromonadales; family Pseudoalteromonadaceae; genus Pseudoalteromonas; species Pseudoalteromonas sp. NZS127. Next base: position 7,247 of record NZ_JADYWN010000012.1, read on the forward strand.
ATTATTTGCAGGCTTTTTTTACTTGATGATGCGGTTTGGCTGCGGATCGCATATGGCTCATGGTCATCACAAAAACGCAACAACAGATAAGACAGAGTCAAATGTCGATCCAGTTTGCAACAAAATAGTTGAACTTGATAAAGGTTATGGAAAGTTGCATGAGGGCACTCTTTACCGGTTTTGCTCTAAAAGCTGTCTTGATGAATTTGACCAAAATCCTGATAAATATTTAACCCAAACAAGCGACAAAGGAGCCTGAACGTGAACCACAAAATATCTTTAATGGCCTTTGGCCACGCAAGCAGTCTATTCATCAGCATTAGTTTTACGCTTTGTGTGGTGTTTGATCTGTTATTTCCGCAACACGCGATGTATGAAGTGTGGTTAAAACTGTTGCCTGGTTTTGAATGGATAAGCTGGCAGAGTTTCTTTTTAGGGCTTGTTGAGAGTTATATGTATGGCTGGTTTATCACGCTTATCTGGGTGCCTCTATATAACTTCTTTGGAAGCAAGGCGAAATAATATGAGCGAACCAATAGCACATTCAGGGATATGGGTACTAGCGGCGATCATGATTGTGCTTGTCTCATGGTATATGTATAAATATTTGGCCCCTTCATCTTGGCATGAATGGGCTGGGGCTGGGGTGGTACAAGCTTTTATTATTGCATTATATGCGGAAATGTATGGATTCCCATTAACTATTTATTTACTTGCGCGTTTTGGTGGTCTCGACCGAACCGGACTCAGTGCCAATCTGTGGTCTTCTTTGATGGGGATGGACGAAACAGGGATGATGATCTCAATGATTTTGGGCTACATCTTGCTTTTCATTGGCATCGGTATCTTTTTTCAAGGTTGGCGTCAAGTACACCGAGCCAGACACGAAAATAAATTAGTGACTGATGGACTTTATGCCCTGGCACGGCATCCACAATACACGGGGTTATTTATTGCATTGTTTGGTGAAGGCGTCGTGCATTGGCCAACACTTTTCTCTGTTGGATTGCTACCGATTATCATCTTTATCTATTACCGACTATCCAAACGGGAAGAATTAGCGGTAATAAAAGAATTTGGTGAGGAATATATCGAATATCAAAAACGAGTACCAATGTTTATTCCTCGCGTATCGCAATGGAAGTCTTTTATCGCTCAATCGAAATAAATACGAAAGTGGAGATTGAAGCGCCATGTCACTAGCCTCAGTCACTATCGATGTACACATTTTATAAAGGAGTAATGCTGCTTCTTTGTAGTTTAACAATTCAACCGATCTAAAGTCATCGTTGGTTTTTACTCTAGCAATGGCTAAAAATTCGATTTGACAGGCGCGTCCTTGAAAGAGACTTGCGCCCATCAATTTAGTTGTGCCAGCGCATCGACATAGTAATAGCAAAGTCGCTGAAATAGGTACTTAAATAATTTATTAGGAGATTTCCATGGCACAAGAACTACAAAAACTGCCGGATATAAAAGTTTCACCTAAAACTATCACTTTGAGCATTATCACCGCGATACTACTTTATATGGGGTACAGCAGTTACTACACAGTGTCTGCCGAATCAGTTGGTGTGTTGCAGCGCTTTGGTCACTACCACAGGATCGTTGACCCAGGACTTCATTGGAAAATTCCGTTTGGTGTAGACACAGTAATACAAGTACCTATCAAGCGTCAGCTGAAAGAAGAGTTTGGTTTTGGAACGCCGGGAGCTACCTTTAAGAGCCAAGTGGCATCAAAGCAACAATGGAATTTAGAAACTACGATTGTCACAGGCGATTTGAATACTGCGCAAGTGGAGTGGGTGATTCAGTTTCGAATTGAGAACGCCTTCGACTTTTTGTTTAAAGTGCGAGACCCAGGTGAAGCACTACGGGATATTTCGGAGTCAGTTATGCGCGAAGTTGTCGGGGATCGCACAGTGGACGAAGTACTAACCGTTGGACGCCAAGAAATAGAAACTAATGCGCAAATTCAAATGCAGGAGGTCGTTAATTTATATGAAATGGGATTACGCATTGACCAAGTGCAACTTAAAAATGTTAATCCACCCGACCCAGTTCAATCATCTTTCGATGAAGTGAATGAGGCTCAACAAGAACGAGAAAGAATGATTAACGTTGCCCATGGGGAATACAACAAAGCCGTGCCACGGGCAAGAGGTAAAGCGGATCAAAATATCCAAGCCGCACAAGGTTATGCTATTCAAAGAGTAAATCAAGCACAAGGAGATGCATCCAAATTTAATGCTTTGCTCACCGAATATGTCAAGGCCACCGAAGTCACCGAACGCCGCTTGTACTTAGAAACGATGGCGGAAGTGCTACCACAGGTTAAACAAAAAATCGTTCTGGATGTGAAAGCTGGAAACGTACTGCCATTGCTTAATCTAAATCGTCAACAAGGAAACCAATAATGAAAAAGATACTGATCACTTTAGCAGTTTCAATATTTCTAGGGAGCATCTTATTGGTTCAATCCCTCTATAAGATCGATGAAACAGAACAAATCATCATCACACAGTTTGGCAAGCCTATTGGCGAAGTCATTTCAGATTCAGGGTTAAAGCTAAAAGTACCGTTTATTCAAACTGTCAATCGAATTGAAAAGCGCATCTTACTTTGGGATGGAGCGGCCAACGATATGCCGACTAAAGATAAGCTCTATATTACTGTCGATACATTCGGGCGATGGAGAATCAAAGATCCATTAAAATATTTTTTACGACTTCGAGATGAACGCAGCGCACTATCGAGGCTGGAAGACATTCTTGGCAGTGAGACACGCAACGCCGTTGCCAAACACGAACTCATAGAAATTATCCGTACTACTAAGGATCGAAAGCCAGCCGTGGATCCTTTATTAGAAAATGCAAACATTAGCACACTGCTTCCAATTACCCGTGGTCGCCGTCAAGTTGAACAGGATATTTATGCGGCAGCATCTAATAAACTCTTGGAATTTGGCATTGAGCTTTTGGATATTCGTTTTAAACGGATCAATTATAACGAAAGTGTTCGCCAGAAAATCTATCAACGCATGATCAGTGAGCGACAACAAATTGCTGAACGTTTTCGTTCTGAAGGGGCAGGTGAAGCCAATAAAATAATTGGAAATATGGAAAAAGATCTGCGGGAAATAGAGTCGGTAGCCTATAAAACAATACAAACAATTCAAGGTGATGCAGACGCAAAGGCAACTGAAATTTATGCTAAAGCATATAACAAGTCCAAAGAATCACGATCACTTTACTACTTCGTAAAAACCCTAAAAACTTACCAAACTATTATTGATAAAAATACCACCCTTGTGCTGACGACCGACAGCGCGCTATACAAACTCCTAAGTGATGGAAAAACGGTTGTCGAAAAATGAATCTCTACCTCATTATATTTTGTGAACCTTTGTTAGAGAAAGTGAAGTGGATAAAACAGAAGCATTTTAATGGAGCATTATATGAATGAGGGGAATTTTTTATGACGGATAAAATACCAGGTCTTTCTATTGCGGCTACCATATCCTCTGGACCTGATTCGATTGAGATACTCAACAGTGAATGTTTTTGCATTAGCCTTGATACCAAAGCGCTAAAACAAGCGTTGGAGTCTGAAATTGGTCAACCTGGCCTATTTGATTTGATTCAGCAGCGTTGCCCTTATTTGTTCGCTACACGCCCTGTATTTGTCTCTCAGGCAAATATGGCACGCATGGAGCAAGTCGTTCATGCTATCGAGTTAGTTGTGGCATTGCCGGCCTATCGCGAAGAAATTTTAGGTGATTCACCGCACATTGCGAGCCATAATCCAGGTGGCGCTAAGGGCGTATTTTTCGGTTACGACTTTCATGTCACTGAAGGCGGCTTTGGACTGATCGAGATTAACACCAATGCGGGTGGAGCCATGCTCAACGCAGTATTGGCAAGGGCGCACCGGGCATGCTGTCCGGCAATAGAAAAAATTGTGTCAGCGCAAAACAAGTCCAACGTCCTTGAAGACGAAATTGTAGCGATGTTCCGTCAAGAGTGGTCTCTATCAGGTCATGAACGAGCGTTGCGTAGCATAGCCATAGTCGATGAGAACCCGACACAACAGTATCTATATCCAGAATTTCTGTTGTTTCAGCAACTGTTTCAAAGACACGGATTAGAGGTCGTGATTGCAGACCCATGTGAGTTCACTTTGCATAAAGGTGTGCTTAAACACGGCAATATGAATATCGACTTGGTATACAACAGACTGACAGATTTTACCCTTAGTGAGCCTGCCAGCGCTACGTTGCGTGAGGCTTATTTGCAAAACACTATAGTGCTCACGCCCAATCCGCAGGCGCACGCCCTGTTTGCGGACAAGCGTAACCTTGTGTTGCTTAGTGATCCAATACGGCTACAGGCATTAGGGGTGCCAAAGGCCACACAAGATATTTTGCTTGCAGCGATCCCCCACACTGAGATTGTGCTAGCCGAGAACGCGGAGCGCCTTTGGCGCAAGCGCCGAGGGCTTTTTTTCAAGCCTTTCGCTGGGTTTGGCGGTCGCGCTGCCTACCGTGGCGACAAGTTAACAAAGCGTGTCTGGAAGGAAATCCTCACAGGTGGTTATATAGCACAAGCTTTGGTGGTACCCGGTAGTCGGGTTGTTTCGGATCACGAACCGGCACAAGTTCTCAAATTCGATTTGCGCAACTACATCTATGACGACAAGGTGCAATGGGTCGCTGCACGCTTGTATCAAGGCCAGACTACAAATTTCCGTACCCTAGGTGGCGGTTTTGCACCGGTCTACGAAGGACCAATTGACCCTGGTGAAATAATTTGTTCAACCTCGTCCGAATCGGACAATGAATTCTTCGATATTGCTGGTCACAGCAATATCGGTTGCCATGAAGCGGTTGTGCAACATGAAACCCGATTGTTTTTAATTGAAGAAAACACAGTAAAGTCACTCGAACATGATTCCTACCTTGCACTCGTTCGCGGCAAGTCTACTGCGCCAGAGTTTGCCGGTCGTCGTTTCATGTTAGTCGACTGGTATTTACGACTTGCATGTGGCCAACCGGAAATCGTTGTTAATGAAACTTGTAGTTGGTTGGTATTCGATGGCGAAGGGAGGCTGGACTTTAACGCAGCTCATGAAATTGATGCTGAAACAGCGCCAACAGAAGCCCATTGTACGCAATTAAAGGAATTGGTGTTTGGTACAATAGCGGTAAGTAACTGCAGATAAATAACCAATAGAAGGCTCATTATGTTCATTCGGAAGATTACCTTAATTATATAATTTGAGTCGATGGGGTTTGTAAAACTAATTCAGTAAACATTTTAATTCAATTACCAATAGGGTGTTCGACATATGGATCATAATCATAAAAACAACGAACAGGGCAAAGAGTCAATCTCTCTTACTAGTGCAGTTGCGATGGGAACTGGCGTTATGATTGGTGCCGGTATTTTTGCACTAACAGGTCAAGTAGCCGAATTAGCCGGGCCTTTCTTTCCATTCGCTTTTATTGTCGGTGCTATTATTGCTGGATTCAGCGCTTACAGTTATATAAAAATGTCCAATGCTTGGCCATCATCGGGTGGCATTGCAATGATTTTGCAAAAGTCGTATGGCACTGGTGCCATTGCCGCAGGCGCAGCTTTATTGATGGCACTATCCATGGTCATTGCGGAAAGCCTTGTTGCAAGAACATTTGCCTCATACGTGTTGCGACCTTTCGATATCACCGGTGGTCTATTAGTGCCCATCATATCTGTTGGCGTCATACTTTTTGCGTTTGTTGTTAATATGGCTGGAAATCGTTCGGTTGGCTTTCTGTCGGCAATTATGGCAGTCATTAAAATTGGTGGTATTTCCCTGTTTGCCATAGCCGCATTATGGTCAAGTGGGTTTCAATTCTCGGCCAACGTTGATTCGATATCTACCTTTAGTCTAACTGGATTCGTCGCTTCAGTGGCGCTCACAATTTTAGCCTTTAAAGGCTTTACTACCATTACAAATAGCGGGGCGGAAATTACTAACCCGCATCGAAATATCGGTTTGGCTATCATTATTTCTATTGCATTGTGTGCTGTCGTTTATGTGCTTGTCACATTTGCTGTTGGCTCTAGTCTTTCCATTGAAGAAATTATCTCAGCAAAAGATTACTCGTTGGCAGAAGCGGCTGAGCCTGCTCTTGGTCGCACTGGATTTTATTTAACCATTGTCCTTGCTGCTGTGGCGACATTGTCGGGAGTATTGGCGAGTGTTTTTGCAGTATCGCGCATGTTGGCCATGATGACAGATATGAAAATGATCCCACACAGCCATTTTGGGATGTCAGGCTCTATTCGTAAACACACACTTGTATATGCTGTGGTGATTGCGTCGTTACTTGCCGTATTTTTTGATATCGGAAGGATTGCTTCTCTTGGCGCTTTTTTATACATCGTAATGGACATGATCATTCAATGGGGTGTTTATCGCTATATGCGAAAGGAAATAAGTGCTTCGTCACCGATAATTTTGATGGCGTTGACTTTCGATGCGATTATTCTAACGGCTCTTACAATGTACAAAATAAACACAGATCCGCTCATCGTTGTGTATTCAGCGGTTGCTATTGTTAGCATATTTTCATACGAGCGCTTTTACTTGTCTAAATGGTACGGTAAAGGCTCAAATGAAACATCTGAGTAATCAGAGCCTTAATCAAATAATTAGCGAAGATAAATACGATTAAACTTAGGAATAACACTATGCAAGTTGAAACTATTAGAGACGTACTTAATTGGACTGTTTCATTTCATACAAACTTAAAGGACTGCTTAAAACACTGTTCTGAACAAAATAAAGATGAGCGGGCACAAATGACTCTTCACTATTTGTCTGGTCACGAAGCGAGTTTAGAGCGCATTGTGAAAGGGTTTGTAAATACTGCTGATAAAAAAGCATTGAACACCTGGTGTTATGACTATATCGGAAAGCACCCCATTATTGAGCATGGTCATTGCGACTCACCCTTTAAAGAATTAGATATGACGCACATTATGGAAAAGACAGTAAACCATCACGAACAAGTTATTGAGTTATACACTCACCTTTATTCTCGCGTCAATATAGACAGTGCCAAAGAGTTGATCAATACAATAAAAGATGTTGAGGAAAATGAAATTAAACGAATGGTACAAGCGGTTAATCGGTTCTCAGACATGTAATTGACAATGTAGCTGATAATGCTCATTGAGTAAGGGACTTTGTTGCTATTGATTAGACGATAACTATAGCAACTAATCAATGGCATTTAATGGTCTGCGTTTATCAAAAACAATACAGATCTGTTGATCAGTTTTAAGTACAAATTAACAGCATTATGTATTAGATATTATAAAAATTTACACTTTTCAAAAAATGGAGAATTAGTATGAGCAAATTTGAGCATAAAGTTGGGGTATCAGAGGTGAATTTAGTGGTTCGTTATTTAAAACTCACTAATGTAGATGGTACTAAAGTAGATGCGATTCTTCATGATATTGATACCACTTTTGGCGTTAATGAAGTGTCATTTGAATATGAGAAGCAAACTCTACACGTCAGCTATGACGCAACACATTGCAGCTTAGAGAGTATTAAAAATATAATTAAAATAAATGGTGCAGATATTTCGTATGATTGGTGGACTAACTTTAAAGAAGGTTATTATGAGTTCGTAGATAAAAATATTAAAGAAAATGCTAAGCACAAGCCATGGAGTTGCCATGCATCGCCACCGGGTAGTGCAAAAAGTAAAAAATTACGAGACAAAAAAAATTAGTGTGTATAATCAATCGGAACCAATAGAAAACGTATATAGCATAATAGATGTTTTAGTTGGTTTCGTAAGTTTAGTTATATATTTTGAAGAGGGTGTTCAGAGTTCTGTGTCAGCTTAAATTTTTAAATATCAAGAATGCTGTCTAAACATCCTTCGAAATAAATAGCTAACTGAGAGAAACAAAGGATCCAATTATGTATTGGCATTATCCATTTCTCAGTAGCGTTTAATATGCCAGCATAAAGTAACTTCTACAAACTATTTTCATTCGGAAAAGCGGCTTTAGTTTTCGTTAATTTTTTTAAACTGACGATGAACAACCTCAACAGTATTTGTCGTATAAATCATATTTGCGAATGTGCCCAGGGTCTTAAAGTAAGCTGATAAGTTATGTCATTTATTACGCCAACAATTAATTAAGCGGATAAGCGCTGCCTGATTTAGCCTCACCAAGTTCATCAAGGGTTAACTCAGCTACCTCTTTCGTTGGCACACGGAACACAGGCTTTAAATCAGCCATAACGCTTTTTTTGATTTTAGAAGCAACATACTTCATTGAGTTGCGTATTTGATGAACGATACACAACTGAATCTCAGTTTCTGGGAAGGTTGAATTTGCGAAATAATATGCGCATGATTTTATAATAAATAGCTCAAACCAGTTATAAATATTATATTACTTCAAATTGTGCTTAAAAAAGTAATTATCTTTTGCACCTAGCTACATTACAGAAATGTCATACAAATGTAATGTAACGGTAATGTAATTTGCGCATGTACAAATTAGATTGGTAAGTGTGGAGGTAGTCTTAGCTGTTATGGTTTTAAAGGATAAATATGAAAATAGAAAATATGCGAGGCATATTGCAATGGACAGTTCAATTTCATCAGCGATTGGCTAAGTGCTTAAAGCATTGTGCACAGTGTCATTCTGAGCGTACTCAAATGGCGATGCAGTACTTAATTGTTCATGAAGAACATTTAGCAGCTTTGGTCAAAGCATCTTCTGATAGGGCTCAGACAAGTGAGCTAGAAATCTTATTCATTGAATACCTAGATAAAAGTCCCATCATTTTGCACGATCATAGCGACTTTGAAAGCAAAACGGAATCAGAGATAGTTTCAAGCGTAATTGAACAGCATCAACAAGTAATTCAATTGTATAAATACTTAAAAGGTCAAGCGGTTATTCCTCATCATGAAGAATTTCTAGACCGCCTACTAAAGCTTGAAAATCAAGAGGTAGTACTGATGGCACAGGGCTTAAATCGCTTTCAAGATATGTAGTCATCATCATACCCTCGCTAACCCATACTTATTCGCTATTAAAAGGATATACTATGACAGAGCATAAACATTCTAATTATAACAAAGGTAGTCTGAGTTTAGCTGGCGCCGTAGCGATGGGCACAGGTGTTATGATTGGTGCCGGCATATTTGCGTTAACTGGTCAAGTTGCTGAGCTAGCAAGAGAATGGTTTCCATGGGCTTTTTTGGCCGCAGCAATAATATCATCAGCGAGTGCTTATTCTTATGTAAAACTTGCTAACGCATATCCTTCAGCGGGCGGCATTGCGATGTTTTTAGAAAAGGCATACGGGAAAGGCACTATAACCGCTTGCTGTGCTTTACTAATGTACTTTTCGATGGTAATCAATCAAAGCTTAGTTGCACGAACTTTTGGTAATTACGTACTTCAACTTTTTGATACTGACCAAGGGGGTTGGCTTGTTCCTACACTTGGTGTTGCATTGTTGATTGCGGCATTTTTAATTAATGTCCTTGGGAACAAAGTTATCCAAACGACCTCATTTATAATGGGTATTGCAAAAGCCTTGGGTCTAGTTGTTCTTGCAGGCGGTGGCATCTATGTTGCAGACTCCGGTATTACCAGCACCTTTACTGTTGCCGCTGAAACAAATTTGAGTAATTTTTTAGGTGCAGTTGCATTAGCAATATTAGCCTTCAAAGGCTTTACTACTATTACTAATAGCGGCGGCGAGATTGTTAACCCCAAGAAAAATGTGGGGCGAGCTATTATTATTTCAATCTTTATTTGCTTCATCATTTATATGCTAGTGGCAGTAGCTGTAGGAACAAATTTATCAATAGATGAAATTGTAGTTGCTAAAGACTATGCGCTTGCAGAAGCTTCAAAACCCGCGTTTGGTAAAAGCGGTTTATGGATCACCGTTGGATTTGCAATTGTTGCGACAGTATCTGGTGTTATTGCCAGTGTTTTTGCAGTTTCTCGTATGTTAGCGATGCTGACTGATATGAAATTGGTGCCACATAGTCACTTTGGCATGCCAGGTACAATACAAAAGCACACTGTGGTGTATACGGTGGCAATCGCTATACTACTGACGATATTCTTTGATTTGAGTAGAATCGCATCTCTTGGAGCTATCTTTTATCTTTTAATGGATATAGCGATTCATTGGGGGGTATTCAAACATCTGCGTAAAGAAGTTAATGCGAACGCCATTATAGTGCTCAGCGCAATCGTTTTAGATATTGTCGTTTTAAGTGCGTTTGTTTGGATTAAAGCATCCAGCGACATGTTGGTAATATGGTCTGCGATAGTTGGCTTGTTAGTGATAGTGGGATCCGAAAAGCTTTATTTGAGTAAGATTCAGAGCGAAAATTAAATTAGCCGATTAATAGGATTGAGATAAAAGGTTATTTTTGACAGGACACTTCTATATGCAACCTAGCCGCGACTGGGTTGCATATTACATAGAACTGTGGGGAGATTATAGTAAAAATTTAATCTTAACGATGTAACTCACCAGCACGCTCAGGCTGATAGGTTACTTCTTTTATTTTTACTTTTATTAACCCTCCACCAGGCTTAGGCCATTCAATTTCATCTCCTTGTGATAACCCAAGTAAAGCGCCGCCGATAGGGGCTAAAATTGATATTTTTTGGCCGCTAGCGTCAAGATCTTTCGGGTAGACAAGAGTTAAATTGAATTCTTCTTTTGAAGATTCTACAACAAAATTTACCGTCGAATTCATGGTAACTATAGTTGCTGGAACGTCTTTAGGATCAACTATAGTTGCACGTCCTAATTCTGCTTCGAGTTCTTTTTCACCCGCAAAACTGTTTGCAGGTAATGATTCGATTAAATCATATAGTCTATCTGCATCTAGTGATGAGATGATTATTTCAGGTCTTTTATTCAACTCAATATCCTTAATAATGTTTATGTAAATAAAACTTACTCTGAGTATGATTCGGCATAAGCTTAATTGCACTAGAATACGTTGAAGTAATTTTTATTTGCAACTCAATAATCAACTATCTTAAGCAATAGTACTTAAGTGACTAAAGAGTATAGTTAGTTTTTTATTTTTTCTATAACATTAAAAACCCAGCCGAGGCTGGGTTTTTTTAACCGGGAGGTTTAGGAGGGGGTTTACATCATACCGCCCATTCCACCCATACCGCCCATGCCACCCATATCAGGAGCGCTATCATCTTTTGGGATTTCAGCTACCATAGCTTCGGTAGTGATCATTAGACCCGCAATAGACCCTGCAAATTGTAGTGCAGAGCGTGTTACTTTAGTTGGATCTAGGATACCCATTTCAATCATGTCATTGTATTCGCCAGTAGCAGCATTGTAACCAAAGTTACCTGAACCTGCTTTAACTGCGTTAACGACAACAGATGCTTCTTCGCCAGCATTTGTTACGATTTGACGAAGTGGCGCTTCCATTGCACGAAGAGCGACTTTTATACCGTGGTTTTGATCTTCGTTGTCGCCAACTAAATCTACAAGCTTACTTGCTGCACGAACTAGTGCAACACCGCCGCCAGGTACTACGCCTTCTTCAACCGCTGCACGAGTTGCATTTAATGCATCTTCAACGCGGTCTTTTTTCTCTTTCATTTCCATTTCAGTCGCAGCACCAACTTTGATTACTGCAACACCGCCAGCTAGTTTAGCCATGCGCTCTTGTAGTTTTTCTTTATCGTAGTCTGATGTTGCTTCTTCGATTTGTGCTTTAATTTGTGAAACACGGCCGTTAATACCTGCTTCTTCGCCAGCACCATCGATAATAGTCGTATCATCTTTAGTGATAATTACGCGCTTAGCTGTACCTAGGTCTTCAACTGTTGCTTTTTCAAGCTCAAGGCCGATTTCTTCTGAAATCACAGTACCGCCAGTTAATACAGCGATATCTTGTAGCATTGCTTTACGACGGTCGCCAAAACCAGGAGCTTTCACTGCTGATACTTTAACAATACCGCGCATGTTATTAACTACTAATGTAGCTAATGCTTCGCCTTCAAGGTCTTCTGCGATGATTAGTAGTGGCTTGCTTGCTTTAGCTACCGCTTCTAATGTTGGTAATAATTCGCGAATGTTAGATATTTTTTTATCTACAAGTAGAATAAATGGGTTATCTAGTTCAACGGTACCTTTTTCTGGGCTGTTAATAAAGTAAGGAGATAGGTAACCACGGTCAAACTGCATGCCTTCAACAACATCGAGTTCGTTTTCTAGTGATTGACCTTCTTCTACAGTAATAACACCACTGTTGCGGCCTACTTTTTCCATTGCTTGTGCAATGATATCGCCAATCTCTTTATCAGAGTTAGCTGAAATAGTGCCAACTTGTGCAATTGCTTTAGTGTCAGAGCATGGAACAGATAACGCTTTAAGCTCTGCAACAGCAGCAATAACTGCTTTGTCGATGCCGCGCTTAAGGTCCATTGGGTTCATACCTGCTGCAACCGCTTTAAGGCCTTCGTTAACAATAGACTGTGCAAGTACTGTAGCGGTAGTTGTACCATCGCCGGCTGCATCGTTAGCTTTAGATGCAACTTCTTTAACCATTTGTGCGCCCATGTTTTCAAACTTGTCTTCAAGTTCGATTTCTTTTGCTACAGATACACCATCTTTAGTGATAACTGGAGAGCCAAATGATTTGTCTAGTACAACGTTACGGCCTTTAGGACCTAATGTAACTTTTACTGCGTTTGCCAGGATGTTTACGCCAGTTAGCATTTTAGCGCGTGCGTCACCTGCAAAAAGTACTTCTTTTGCTGCCATGTTTTAAATTCCTCTAAATTCTTAAATGTTTATAAACGAAAAGTAGGTTTAGCCTACAATGCCTAAAATATTATCTTCACGCATGATCAGGTACTCTTGACCTTCGATCTTTTCAACTTTCTCAACATATGAGCCAAATAACACAGTGTCACCGGCTTTAACTTCTAATGCTCTAACATCACCGCTTTCTAAAATGCGACCATTACCAACGGCAACAACTTCTCCGCGGGTTGATTTTTCAGCTGCAGAGCCAGTTAATACAATACCGCCAGCAGATTTTGTTTCTTCTTCTAGACGCTTAACGATCACGCGATCATGTAAAGGACGAATATTCATTTATTTAGTTCTCCTAACAGTTTCTGCGAAGGGCAGAAAAAAGCTTATATTGGTTGCATTCAATAATGGGGGTATTACGCCAAAATCCAAGCGTAAAATTAAAAAAATTAATCTTTTCGTTCAAATTCACCATCTATGATGGTCGGTTTGTTCACTTGGTGAGGTTCTGCTTCAGTTTGACTGTGTTGGGTAAATGGTGAACCACCTTGTTGCATACCTGCACTCATACGTACAGTAGCTTGGCTAGCAAGGCCAGCTGCCAGTTTGTTGCGAATTACTGGGGTTAATAATAGTAGCCCAAAAACGTCGGTCATAATGCCAGGCGTTAACAATAATACGCCTGCGATAATAACGCATATACCGGTAAATAACTCTTTTGCAGGCATTTGCCCTTCGGCCATTTGAGTTTGCGCTTTTTGAAGTGCGCTCATACCTTGTTGTTTTACCATTTTGGCACCTAAAATCGCGGTAATAATTACTAACGCAATTGTCGAAAAACCACCTATTACTTCGCTTACTTGTATAAGTAAGGCGATTTCAATAATAGGAATAATGATAAACAACACAAATAAAAATCTAAACATAAAGCTCTCTAAATAATGAAACTCAAAAGAGTTGATGAAATATAAGTGAGGGTGGAGCGGTCTAATTTCAAGGATACAGTAAGCGCTATTGCTATTTTTTTGCAGTTATAGCACCTACACATTACATACGCTATCAGATACTATGCTTACAGACATTATTAAACACATAAAGGTTCATTATGGCGGCGCAATTTAAACTTATTTTTACTACCTGCAAAGATGAAAATGAAGCAAGAGACCTGGCAAAAGCATTAGTTGAGAGAAAACTGGCTGCATGTGTGAATATTCTACCAAAGGTAGCTTCTATTTATATATGGGAAGGTGAAGTAGTTGAAGCAACCGAGGCTAAACTATTGATCAAAACAAAGTTAGATAAAATGAACGATGTATTTTTAACTATTAAAGCATTACACAGCTATGAAGTGCCAGAGATCCAAGTTGTTGATGTGGCAACGGGTAACCTAGCTTATTTTAATTGGATGGATGAGGTACTTAATTAATGCGTTTTTTCTTTTTGTTACTGGTTGCATTATTAGCGGCTCCAGCTAAGGCTAATAATATACTTGGTGATTTACTTGCACCTCCACAACAAACCTTTTTACAAGTAGACCAAGCATTTGTATTTGATTTTGATCAGCAAGATAATACTTTATTTATAGGCTGGGATATTGCACCTAAATACTACTTATATAAAAATAAAATAGAGATTATTGCCAAGGGCGCGAATATAGAAGTAGGCGACTTAGGTGATGGTGAGGTTATCGAAGATGAGTTCTTTGGTAAAACAGAAGTTTTTTTTAATGCACTTAGTATTGTTAGTAAGCTCAGTAATGTAACTGAGGGAGCAGTAGTAAAAGTGCGTTACCAAGGTTGTGCTGAAGCTGGGTTATGTTATCCACCTGAAGTTATTAGTATTCCACTAAACAAAATTGCCGGTGAACAGCTGCAAAATGCAGATGATGCTATGCAAAGTGCAACCTCTGCAAACGCATTTACAGCATTAAGCGAGACTAATGAACCGACAAGCAATGCGCCTAAAAAAGATCTAACCTTTACCGAGCAGTTAGCAAGCCAAGGGTTGATTACTAATTTACTGATATTTTTTGTTGTCGGTGTTGGTCTTGCTTTTACACCGTGTGTATTTCCTATGTTTCCAATATTGTCGAGCTTAATTGCTGGGCAAAAAAACCTCTCAACTAAAAAAGCCTTCGCGTTATCATTTGTATACATTCAAGGTATGGCAGTGACCTACGCGGCATTGGGTTTGGTTGTGGCTGCACTTGGCGGGCAAGTTCAAGGGTATTTACAGCACCCTTATGTGCTTATTAGCTTTAGTTTATTGTTTGTATTATTAGCAATGTCGATGTTTGGTTGGTACGAAATAAAGCTACCAAGCGGCATGATGAACAAGTTAACCCAAGTAAGTAATAACCAAAAAGGCGGCAACTACGTTGGTGTGTTTTTAATGGGCGTATTATCGGGCTTAATTGCATCGCCTTGCACCACCGCACCTTTGTCAGCAGCGCTATTGTTTGTAGCACAAAGTGGCGACTATTTAGTGGGTGGATTAACGCTTTATGTACTGAGTTTAGGGATGGGACTGCCATTATTGTTACTCGGTACATCGGGCGGAAAACTATTGCCTAAAGCCGGTGGCTGGATGGAGCAAGTTAAAACCCTATTTGGCTTTATTATGCTAGTTGTGCCACTTATATTACTTGAACGCCTTTTAGATGCCGATGTTATTTTATTAATGGCGGGAGTATTAGCCTTAGCAACCGCGCTTTACTTGCATCACTGGCAAAGTAGCCAAATACAAGGAAAATTAAAAACAGCACTGTGGTTTGCTGCAACGTTACTCGTTGTTAGTGGCTTTAACTTAACTAAAAATTATTTTTGGCCAGTACACATGCAAACAATGCAAGTAAGTGCGCAAAGTAATGAGTTTAAGCAAGTAGCCAATTTAACTGAGTTAAAAGCAGCCGTTGCTCACGCTAATGAGCAAGACCGACTGGTTATGGTCGACTTATATGCTGATTGGTGTATTGCGTGTAAAGAATTTGAGCATTACACCTTTCCCGATGCAAAAGTGCAAAATGAGTTTAGTCACTTTGAGCTTATTCAAGTCGATTTAACCGACAGCGATAACAAAACAATCGAGCTAATGGAAGAATATACGGTGTTTGGTTTGCCGAGTATTTTATTTTTTAATACCCAAGGAGAGGAGCTAAGTGCACAACGTGTTACCGGCTTTTTGAATGCTGACGATTTTGCTCAGCACCTATCTACAGTGCGCGCCAGCGTAAAGTAGCAATATAATAGCCCCCCATAATTTAAAGGTGGGGGCTATTATTACCACCTCAATGTTTGTCCCCAATACAGAGATAAGACCAGTATTTTGCTGTTATTTACGTCGAAATCACTATAATAGTTGGTTAACGTGAGAAATTGTTGTTATCTTATTTTTTATACTCACATAATTGTAAAAAATTAGCTAACGACTGCTTAACTCATTACTTATAGGATATATCGCGTATTATGGCTGCAAAATTCAAGCTTTTAGTTATAAATGGCCCAAATTTAAATATGCTAGGTAAACGTGAGCCAGATAAATACGGTTCACGTACGCTAAGCGAAATTATGAGCGAACTAACATGTGCCGCTGATAGTTTAAATGTTGAGTTAACGCATTTCCAAAGTAATAGCGAGCAAGCACTGATAGAGCGTATTCACGATACTTGGCAAGCGATTGATTACATAATTATTAATCCTGCTGCATTTACGCATACGAGCGTCGCATTACGTGATGCATTGTTAAGTGTTGATATTCCGTTTTTTGAAGTGCATTTAAGCAACGTGCACGCACGTGAAGCGTTTCGCCATCATTCGTATTTTTCTGATGTGGCGCAAGGCGTAATATGTGGATTAGGTGCAATGGGTTATCACGCAGCGCTTGAAGCTGCAGTAAACCAATTGCAAAACTCAAATTAATTTTAAACACACAAACTAATAGGCGGGCCGTTTATGGATATTCGCAAGATCAAAAAACTTATTGAATTAGTAGAAGAGTCAGGTATTGCTGAGCTAGAAATCACTGAAGGTGAAGAGTCAGTACGTATAAATCGTAATAACATGAGTGCAGGCCCAGGCTACGCTCAGTTTGCGCCACAGCAATATGCACCAGCACCAGTTGCCGCTCCAGTTGCAGCAGCTCCTGCAGCAGTTGAAGCCGCTGCTCCAGCTGGCCCTACAGGTCATCAAGTTAAATCACCTATGGTTGGTTCATTCTACGCTGCAGCTTCACCAGAAGCGCCAGCATACGTAGAAGTTGGTTCTCAAGTTAAAGTTGGCGATACATTATGTATCATCGAAGCAATGAAAATGATGAACCAAATTGAGTCAGATAAAGCTGGTACAGTAAAAGCTATTCTAGCTGAAAATGGCGAGCCAATAGAATTTGATCAACCTTTATTCATCATTGAATAATAGCGCAACCTAAAAGGCCAACTCTAATGTTAGATAAAGTAGTCATTGCAAACCGAGGTGAAATTGCACTTCGTATATTGCGCGCCTGCAAAGAGCTTGGGATCAAAACGGTTGCTGTGCATTCAACGGCAGATCGCGATCTTAAGCATGTATTGCTTGCAGATGAAACCATCTGTATTGGTAAACCAGCAGCAACAGAAAGTTATTTAGATATTCCGCGTATTATTGCCGCGGCTGAAATAACTGACGCTGTAGCGATTCATCCTGGTTATGGTTTTCTTGCAGAAAATGCTGATTTTGCCGATCAAGTTGAGCAAAGTGGTTTTGTATTTATTGGTCCTACTGGCGATACAATTCGTCTTATGGGCGATAAAGTATCTGCAATCGCAGCAATGCGTAAAGCCGGTGTTCCGTGTGTACCAGGCTCAGATGGTCCAGTATCAGATGACAAAGAGCGCAATATGCAAATTGCTAAGCGCATTGGTTATCCGGTAATCATTAAAGCCGCTGGTGGCGGTGGTGGCCGAGGTATGCGTGTTGTGCGCAGCGAAGCTGAACTGATTGATTCAATTGCATTAACCCAACAAGAAGCGAAGCAGTTCTTTGGTAATGGCATGGTTTACATGGAGAAATACCTTGAAAATCCACGTCATATCGAAGTACAAATTTTAGCTGATGGCCAAGGTAATGCAGTGCATTTAGGTGAACGTGATTGTTCTATGCAGCGTCGTCACCAAAAAGTAGTTGAGGAAGCACCCGCACCAGGAATTACTGCAGAAACACGTAAGTTTATTGGTGAGCGCTGTACGCGTGCCTGTATTGAAATTGGTTATCGTGGAGCTGGTACGTTTGAGTTTTTATACGAAAACGGCGAGTTTTACTTTATCGAAATGAATACCCGTATTCAGGTTGAGCATACAATTACTGAAATGGTGACAGGTATTGATTTAGTTAAAGAGCAGCTAAAAATTGCTGCTGGTCAGCCATTGTCGTTTACTCAAGATGATGTTGTTATTCGCGGCCATGCCATTGAATGTCGTATTAACGCAGAAGACCCAGAAACGTTTATCCCATCACCGGGTAAAATTACACGTTTTCATCCTGCGGGTGGTTTAGGTATTCGTTGGGATAGCCATATTTATGCTGACTACACCGTACCACCACATTACGATTCAATGATCGGTAAGCTAATTACTTACGGTGAAAACCGTGACGTAGCAATTGCTCGTGCACGTAACGCACTAAATGAGTTAGTAATCGACGGTATTAAAACCAATACTCCGCTGCATAAAAGAATTCTTGCAGACGAAAACTTCCAAAATGGTGGGACTAATATCCACTATCTTGAGAAAAAATTGGGACTATAATTCCTCGTTAATAGAAACCGGCGCTTAGCCGGTTTTTTTATCTTTAAAAATTGGCTGTATCACCTTAAATAAATAATCTGGTATGATTAACAAATATGCGCTTTAATAAATTTTTGAGGTAAAGGTAATAATGTCACGTAGTTTTAAGTCTCACTTGAGTGATGATATTGCCACGGTAACAATGGGCAATCGAATTGCGGCTATTATAGAGCAAGGTGCGGTAATTTATTTACATGGCGATTTAGGCGCGGGTAAAACCACCTTTACACGTGGCGTAGTGCAAGGTTTTGGCCATACAGGTAAGGTTAAAAGTCCAACGTATACCTTAGTAGAACCATATGAGCTGGAGCGCGCTAATGTTTACCACTTTGATTTGTATCGTTTAGGCGATCCAGAAGAACTTGAATATATGGGAATACGCGATTACTTTTCAGCGCAAGCAATTTGTGTGGTTGAATGGCCAGAAAAAGGCGGAGAGTTTATTCCTGTGCCAGATTTAAATATTACTTTAAGCTATGTAGGCGATGAGCGAAATATCGTTATTAATAGTGCCAGTGAGCGTGGTAGCGTAATTATTGAAAAATTAAATAACTCAACCTCAGAGTAATAATATTGGTTATATAACAAATAATAAAATAGTTAAGGCAGTCACTATCAACATGAGTCGCGGTGTAATTAAACTCTTTATTTATCTTGTAGCTATCACTATGAGTTCGTCGCTATGGGCACAAAATACCATTAATAGTGTGCGCGTTTGGCCATCTCCAGATAGTACTCGGGTGGTATTTGATTTAACTGAAAAGCCTGACTTTAGTTATTTTATGCTTAAAAACCCCAGCCGTTTAGTGGTTGATTTAGAGCAAACACGGGAACTTAAAGTGTTACCCGGTATTCCGCCTAAGCATCAAATTGTCAGTAAGCTTCGTTATTCTAAGCCAAAAAATAAACACAGCGTGCGCTTTGTATTTGAATTGAGTGCCCCGGTAAAGCCTGTGGTTTTTGCATTAGCACCAACGGGCCCGTATAAAAACAGGTTGGTTGTTGATCTATATGACAAAAGTGAATCATCCACAGCAGTATCACCAGCGCAAACAGCGACTAAAAACCGTCAATTAAGCCAAGAGCGCGATATTGTTATTGCGATTGACGCTGGTCACGGTGGCGAAGACCCTGGCTCAATTGGCCCATCGGGTACCTATGAAAAAACGATTACATTACAAATAGCTAAACGCTTAGAGCGGATGATTGACTCTGAGCGCGGGATGATTTCGCGTATGGTGCGCAGCGGCGATTACTTTGTAAAGCTCAATACCCGTACCAATCGTGCTCGTGAGAAAAAAGCTGATTTCTTTGTCTCTATTCATGCTGATGCATTTACGAGCCCAGGTCCTAATGGTGCCTCGGTGTGGGTGTTATCACTGCGCCGTGCTAACTCAGAGATAGGTAAATGGATTGAAGATAAAGAAAAACACTCTGAACTTTTAGGTGGCGCGGCAGATGTAATAAAAGATGCTGCCAATGAAAAGTACTTAGCGCAAGCACTGCTTGATATGTCGATGGATCATTCGATGAAAACCGGTTTGAGCGTTGCTGATGAAGTAGTAAAAGAGCTACGTAAGGTGGCAAAGTTACATAAAAAAGATCCTCAACATGCGAGTCTTGCGGTATTAAAGTCACCAGACATTCCCTCTATTTTAATCGAAACAGGGTTTATTTCTAATCCCCGTGAAGAAAAATTACTTAAAAGTGCTAATCACCAAGAGCGTTTAGCCAAAGCTATATTTACTTCAATTAAAAATTATTATTTAAAAAACCCACCCGACGATTCTTTATTTGCCAAGTTAAAGTCGCAATATCCAACCAAGCATAAAGTTCGCCCGGGGGAGTCGTTAAGCATGTTAGCGAGTCGCTACGGCATAACCATAAACAAGTTAAAGCAGGCGAATAAACTAAGCTCTAATACCTTATTTATTGGCCAAGAGCTCGATATACCGCAAAGTTAATTGCTTATCATTAGAGTCATGTTTGTTAGGAAGTTGAATGAGTATTGAAATACTACCCGCACGTTTAGCGAACCAAATTGCTGCAGGTGAAGTGGTCGAACGCCCCGCGTCGGTGGTAAAAGAATTAGTAGAAAACAGCCTAGATGCTGGTGCTACACGCATTCAAATAGATATTGAGCGAGGTGGGCACAAACTAATTCGTATTCGTGACAATGGTGCGGGTATTGCTCAAGACGAGCTTACATTAGCACTTTCTCGCCATGCAACCAGTAAATTAAAATCCCTCGATGATTTAGAGAATATTTGCTCACTAGGATTTAGAGGTGAAGCACTGGCGTCAATTAGTTCGGTTTCGCGCTTAACGCTAAGCTCAAAAACTAAACATCAAGAAGCCGCTTGGCAAGCATTTGCACAAGGTCGCGATATGGCTGTGCAAGTAAAACCAGTAGCGCACCCAGATGGCACTACCATAGAAGTAAAAGATTTATTTTTTAATACGCCAGCCCGGCGCAAATTTTTACGTACCGAAAAAACAGAGTTTAGCCATATTGATGAGCTTATAAAGCGCATTGCGCTGAGTCGATTTGATGTATCTATTACCCTTACTCATAACGAAAAAGTAGTTAGGCAGTACCGTGCTAAAACCGACCCTAGCCAAGCAATTGCCCGTGTAGCACAAGTGGCGGGTAAAGCATTTGCTGAGCAAGGCTTACATATTCAATCGGGCGAGGGGGGCTTGCAGCTTCATGGCTGGGTATTGCCTGTTGGCTCTGTTAACACCACGCAGTATACCTATGTAAACAATCGTATGATGCGCGACAAGCTTATACTGCACGCTATTCGCCAAGCATTTGAAGAAGTAAGTGGTGGCCAAGAGTTACCCGGTTTTGTTATTTATATTGATATTGACCCTCGTCAAGTTGATGTAAATGTTCATCCTGCAAAGCACGAAGTACGTTTTCATCAAGGGCGTTTAGTACACGACTTTATACTACAAGCAATTAAACAAGTTGTTGTGCCACTGCAAGGTGAGTTTACTAGTGAGCCTTTAAATAACCCAGCCGATGCGGCATTTAGTTATACAGACACAGCACGCTCTCCCGCTGCAAATTTTGAGTCGGGTGAGGTATTTGATTATCCTAAATCGCAATTGCAACCATCTCATAGTGTTAGTTCTGGCGGTGCATCGCTAGGTTCGCGTAGTGCGGGAGGAAGTGGTGGTGCCTACAGAGCTACACCTAGTACTAATCATCATGATATTAATGCTTTCTATCAGGGCGTGAGTGAGCAGCATGCCGCGCATTTTGACCAAGGTGCTCACGTATCTGTAGGGCTAAACAAGGCACACGCAGTGGAGCAAGGCGTTGCTTTAAAAACGGTTGCTATTATTAGCATTAACGAAGGCGTGTGTGTGTTTAGCAGCGAGCAGCAATTGTATTGCTCACATTTTAAATATGCATTAGTTGATGATTGGCATGAGCAAATAAAAGAGCAGGGCAGCTTAGAGGGCAAAGCGCTGTTGTTACCAGTGCGAGTTAATTTATCCAAACAAGACTGTGAGCTAATAGCAGCGCAACAGTCGTGGTTTACGCTATTAGGTTTTGAGCTGATTATTGAAAAGCAGTTTGTGATGGTTAAAAAACTTCCTGCGTGCTTATATTTATTAGATGTTACTAGCGCGGTTGAAAGCTTGTTGGAAGCGTGTAAAGCGCCACTTGAAAACATAGAAAGCTGGTTGGCGTGGCAGATGCAATACACACCAGCGCGTTTTTATTCCAGCAATATCTTTTTAGCGCAGCAAACCCGCATGCAAAATAATCCGCAAACAATTGAACGTTTGCGTGCAAAAGCAGTTAAAATAGATTTAGAGCACTATTTAACGCAATTAGATTAAGGTATTCGTGTTGAGTAATTTACCAGTCATATTTTTAATGGGTCCAACCGCCGCGGGTAAAACGGCGTTGGCAATTTCATTGTGTGAGCATTTAAATACCGAAATAATTAGTGTTGATTCAGCGTTAGTATATAAGGGTATGGATATTGGCACGGCTAAACCCGATGCATCAGAGTTAGCACGTGCTCCGCATCACTTAATTGATTTACTTGACCCAAGTGAAACTTATTCAGTTGCTGATTTTAGACGTGATGCGATAATAAAAATAGATGAGTTTCATCAGCAAGGTAAGGTGCCGGTATTAGTTGGCGGCACTATGTTGTACTTCAAAGCTCTGATTGATGGCTTATCACCACTGCCAGAAGCGAACGTGGAAATAAGAGCCGAACTTGAAGCGCAAGCTGCGCAATATGGCTGGCCACATTTGTATCAAGAACTGGTAAAAATAGACCCACAAGCAGCTCAAAAAATGAGTGAAAACGATTCACAAAGAATTAATCGTGCTTTAGAGGTATACAAATTAACAGGTAAAACCATGACTGAACTGCAAAAGCAAAAGCAGCCGGTTTTACCTTATACTTTTCATCAATTTTCTATTGCGCCAACGCAGCGCAGTGAATTACATCAGCGAATTGAAAAAAGGTTTAAAATAATGCTCGAACAGGGGTTTGAAAATGAAGTTTCGACCCTATATCTACGTAAGGATTTACACCCCAATATGCCTTCTATTCGTTGTGTAGGTTATAGACAAATGTGGGATTACCTTGCGGGTGAAATTGACCATGATGAAATGGTATTTCGCGGCATTGCGGCTACACGTCAATTGGCTAAACGCCAATTAACTTGGTTAAGAAGCTGGCCCGATGTTACATGGTTAACAACGGGTGATGAAGAAAACTTGCATCGTGTAGTAAGTTCGCTAAGCTAGTAGTAGTTGAATAAAATTTAGCTTTGTTAAATAAGTTCAGCCACTTAATTATAATAACACCTAGAACGAAGGAATAATAACATGGCAAAAGGCCAATCGTTACAAGACCCATTTTTGAATGCACTACGCCGTGAGCGCATCCCAGTATCAATCTTTTTGGTTAATGGCATAAAATTACAAGGTAAAATTCAGTCATTTGATCAATTTGTTATTTTACTAGAAAACACCGTAAATCAAATGGTGTATAAACATGCAATTTCAACAGTTGTTCCTGCTCGTGCAGTTAATTTCCAAGGTGTTCAAGAAAATGACGACACTGAAGAACCTGAAGCTGGAAACATTTAAATTAGGAGCGTGATGCTTGTTTGACCGCTATAAATCTGGCGAACAGGCAGTTTTAGTTCATATTGACTTTCCTAAAGAGGGGGATCGCGAAGATCTTCACGAATTAGAATTGTTGGTATCTTCTGCTGGTGTTAGTAGTTTGGCGGTTGTGCAAGGCAGCCGTCAAGCACCACATCCGAAACTATTTGTCGGAA
This sequence comes from Pseudoalteromonas sp. NZS127, assembly GCF_015864805.1. NCBI lineage: Bacteria > Pseudomonadati > Pseudomonadota > Gammaproteobacteria > Alteromonadales > Pseudoalteromonadaceae > Pseudoalteromonas > Pseudoalteromonas sp. NZS127. Next base: position 31,239 of record NZ_JADYWN010000012.1, read on the forward strand.
CTGGTAAAGCAGAAGAAATAGCTGAGACTGTTAAAATCCACAATGCCGATGTCGTTATTTTTAATCATCAACTCAGACCGTCCCAAGAGCGTAACTTAGAACGCATTTTGCAATGTCGTGTGCTTGATAGAACCACCCTTATTCTTGATATATTTGCGCAACGAGCACGTACCCACGAAGGTAAGTTGCAAGTTGAACTGGCGCAATTGCGTCATATGTCCACGCGACTAATTCGTGGTTGGACGCATTTAGAGCGTCAAAAAGGGGGCGTGGGTTTACGTGGGCCGGGTGAAACACAGCTCGAAACCGATAGACGCTTATTGCGCGCCCGCCTGCAAAATATTCGTGCACGGCTAGATAAAGTTGCTGTACAGCGCGAGCAAGGTAGACGCGCTCGTAGTCGTAACGAAATACCAACTGTCTCGTTAGTAGGGTATACTAACGCGGGTAAATCAACATTATTTAATCGCATTACAAACTCAGATGTTTATGCTGCAGATCAATTGTTTGCGACGCTTGACCCAACGTTACGAAAACTTGAGTTAGGCGATGTTGGTCCGGTTATTTTAGCCGATACTGTTGGCTTTATTCGCCATTTGCCGCATGACTTAGTGGCGGCATTTAAAGCGACGCTAACAGAAACGCGAGAAGCCGACTTACAGCTGCATGTTATTGATGTGGCAGATGCACGACTAAAAGAAAATATTGAACAAGTACAATCAGTACTCAAAGAAATTGAAGCTGATGAAGTACCGCAATTATTGGTTTATAACAAAATTGATGCGCTGGATGATATTACTGCGCGTATTGATCGCGATGATGAAGGTCAACCTATAAGGGTATGGCTTTCTGCTCAAACCGGCGAAGGTTGCGAGTTACTTAGCGAAGCTATTAGTGAGTTACTTGCTAAACAAATGCTTAGCGAAACACTATTGCTCGCACCACAATATGGACGGTTAAGATCGTCGTTATTTAGTTTAAGTGCAGTAAGCGATGAACGCTTTGATGAACAAGGTAACTGGCTGTTAGATGTTAGGCTGCCTCTAGTTGAGTGGAATCGTTTAATTAAAGAATTTGGTCCTGAAATTGCTGGTTTTATCGTCTGTGATTAAAAATTGATGTAATTAATGTCGGTTTTTGTATAAGAAACGCAGTAGATTTGTTAGATTTAACTCAATTTCCTTATTTATTTAGATAACAATGGAGTATAGCTATGGCCTGGAATGAACCGGGTAATAATGGCAATGATAAAGATCCGTGGAATAACAAAGGCGGACGAGATCAAGGCCCACCTGATTTAGACGAGGTGCTGCGTAAATTCAGTAACAAGTTTAGTGGCTTATTTGGCGGCAAAAAACCGGGCAATGGTAGCAGCGGTGGACTTGGCGGAGCCGGTATTTCATTTATACTTATAATTGCTGTAATTGTATGGGCACTCAGTGGTATTTATACCGTGAAAGAAGCCGAGCGTGGTGTGGTTCTTCAATTTGGTAAGTATGATCGTATTGCTGATCCTGGTCTGCGTTGGAAAATGACCTTTATTGAAACCATAATACCAGTAGATATTGAAGCTGTTCGTTCATTATCAACGTCTGGTTTTATGTTAACTGAAGACGAAAACGTAGTAAGCGTTGAGTTTCAAGTGCAATACCGTGTTATTGACCCATACTTGTATAAATTTAGTGTAACTAATGCTGATAGCAGCTTAGAAGAAGCACTAGAAAGTGCTCTACGTTATGTAGTTGGCCATGCAAAAATGGACCAAGTTCTGACTAACGGCCGTGAGGTTGTGCGCCAAAATACATGGGATGAGCTTAACAAGGTTATTGAACCTTATAACTTAGGTTTAATTGTGACTGACGTGAACTTTAAAGATTCTCGTCCACCGGCTGAAGTTAAAGACGCGTTTGATGATGCAATTGCTGCACAAGAAGATGAAGAACGCTTTATCCGTGAAGCTGAAGCATATGCGCGTGAAATTGAACCTCGTGCTCGTGGTCAAGTTACCCGTATGACTCAAGAAGCCGAAGGTTATCAAGAACGTATTACACTTGAGGCACAAGGTGAAGTTGCTCGTTTTGAAAAGCTATTACCAGAATATCAAGCGGCTAAAACAGTAACTCGTGAGCGTTTATACATTGATGCAATGCAAGAAGTATTAGGCAATAGCTCTAAAGTACTTGTAGATGTAAAAGGTGGCAACAACATGATGTACTTACCACTTGATAAAATTATGGAAAAGCAAGGCACAGCAACACGTGTTGCACTTCCTAGCTCAAGTGATATTCAAGATTTACGTAACAAAGTAAATACGTCACGCAATAGCTCTGTTAATAGTGGTAGTGACCGCTTTAACAACGATCGTTTTAATGATGGGAGATAACAATAATGAAAAACTTTAGTTTAGTCATACTATTAGCTGCCATTGTAATGTCTTTCTCGTCTGTTTTTGTTGTACCTGAAGGGCAAAAAGCAATTGTTTTGTTATTCAGTAAAGTACAAAAAGACAGTGATGATCAAGCCATAGTGTACAGCCCAGGCTTACAATTTAAAGTACCATTTTTTAGCCAAGTACGTCGTATTGATGCACGTATTCAAACGCTTGATGGTACACCAGACCGCTTTGTAACGAGCGAGAAAAAAGACTTAATTGTTGATTCGTTTGTAAAATGGCGTGTTAACGACTTTAGTGCTTTTTACTTGCGTGCTCGTGGCGACAAGCAATATGCTGAAACGCTGCTAGAACAAAAAGTAAATAACGGTCTACGTACTAACTTTGGTACACGTACTATTCGTGAAATAGTGTCGGGTGAGCGTAGCGAGTTAATGGAAGAGGCGTTAGTACAAGCTTCTGAAAGTGCCCGCGAGCTAGGTATTGAAGTGCTTGACGTGCGTGTTAAGCAAATAAACTTACCACAAGAAGTAAGCAGCTCGATTTATCAACGTATGCGTGCTGAGCGTACTGCGGTTGCTAAAGAGCATCGTTCAGAAGGTCAAGAAAAAGCCGAAACAATTCGTGCTGGCGTTGATCGTCGTGTAACGGTAATGCTTGCCGATGCTGAGCGTAATTCACGTACAGTACGTGGTCAAGGTGATGCTGATGCAGCAGCTATTTATGCTAATGCGTATAATAAAGATCCTGAGTTTTTTAGTTTTGTTCGTTCGTTAGAGGCGTATAAACAAACCTTTAAAAACAAGCAAGACGTAATGGTTCTTTCACCAGATAGCGACTTCTTTAAATATATGAAAGGTGCTACAGCACAATAAAGCTAACCAATATATTTAAATCTTAAAAGCCTCGCGTTAGTGGGGCTTTTTATTGAAACAGATTTAATGCATTAAACCACTGTTATCTATGTGGTTATTAGTTAATATTTATACATATAAATATACGAGCGGAAAATATAAGCTAAACGGGGTGAACTTTGGCTTTGTTTTCTGGTAAAATCTTGTCCTAATTTTTTTAAGTGAAGTTACAATGGGTAAAAACGTTGTTGTATTAGGCACCCAATGGGGTGACGAAGGTAAGGGTAAGGTAGTTGACCTCCTTACAGATAAAGCATCTTTAGTAGTTCGTTATCAAGGTGGGCACAATGCTGGCCATACCTTAGTGATCGACGGTGAAAAGACGGTTCTGCACCTTATTCCATCGGGTGTATTACGTGACAATGTTAAATGTGTGATTGGTAATGGTGTTGTTTTATCACCAGAAGCGCTAATGAGAGAGATTGGCATGTTAGAAGCACGTGGCGTACCTGTACGCGAGCGTCTTTTAATCAGTGCTGCATGTCCATTAATTTTGCCTTTCCATGTTGCATTAGATGTAGCCCGTGAAACTGCACGTGGTGATAAGCCAATTGGTACAACTGGCCGTGGTATTGGTCCTGCGTACGAAGATAAAGTGGCACGTCGTGGTTTGCGCGTAGGGGATTTATTTAATCCTGAACTATTCGCAGCAAAACTAGAAGAAGTTCTTGAATACCATAACTTTACTTTAGTTAATTACTATAAAGTAGATGCTGTTGATTTTCAGAAAACCTTTGATGACGCAATGGCCGTTGCTGATATTTTAAAAGCGATGATTGTTGATGTTACTGAGCTTTTAGATCAAACGCGTTTAGCTGGCGACAACATTTTGTTTGAAGGTGCACAAGGTACATTACTTGATATCGATCATGGTACTTACCCTTATGTAACGTCTTCTAACACTACAGCTGGTGGCGTTGCTACTGGTGCTGGTTTTGGCCCACTACACCTTGATTATGTGCTTGGTATTATTAAAGCATATACAACACGTGTTGGTTCAGGTCCTTTCCCTACAGAGCTTTACGACGGCCTTGATAAGCAAGACCCAGTTGGTAAGCACTTAGGCGATAAAGGCCATGAGTTTGGCGCAACCACTGGTCGACTTCGTCGTACTGGTTGGTTAGATGCCGTAGCAATGCGTCGTGCAGTGCAAATCAATAGTATTTCTGGTTTTTGTTTAACTAAGCTTGATGTTTTAGATGGCTTAGAAACACTTAAAATTTGTACTGGTTATAAGCTTGAAGATGGCACAGTTACTAACGTAACGCCATTAGCAGCTGAAGGTTACGAAAAAGTAACGCCAATATACGAAGAAATGCCAGGTTGGTCAGAAAATACTGTTGGTGTAACTAGCCTTGATGGTCTACCAAAAGCAGCGATTGATTACGTTAAGCGTATTGAAGAGCTAACTGGTGTTCCTGTTGATATTATTTCTACTGGTCCAGATCGTGTAGAAACTATGATACTTCGCAATCCGTTTGCCTAATATCAGCTAGACTTGAAAAAAGCTGCTTAATGCAGCTTTTTTTATGTCTAAAAATAACAATAGAGTATAAATATTAATCTTGGAACGATCTTTGTATAGTATTTAATAGGTTTATTTTTATAAGTGATGAAGATGCAGTTACTTTTTAGTCATTCAGTTTTGTTATTACCATTAATGACATTCTCTTTATTGATGAGCAGCAATAGCTTAGCTGAGGAAACGGCAGCAGCAGTGCCACTGTATACTGAGACTGAGTTAATTTCGCTAATTAATAAAAACACCCACTTAGCTCGGGTTAAGGCAGATGATTGCCAGTTAGTACAAGATATAGAAGCGCGAGCCAATAAAATGGCATTACCATCGTATCAATTTTTATATGGCGATATGCTAGCCTATAACGTATGTGTTGATCGCGATGTAGAGTTAGGTGTGTACTATATGCAAAAAGCGGCTGAGCAGGGCTTAGCAGCGGCTTTAGAACAGTTAGGGCGTTACTACGATATTGGGCGTTTGGTACAACAAGATAAAGCAATGGCAATCACTTATTTGCGTGAAGCGTCATCGCAGGGAAATTTAAAAGCGCAGTTTCGCTTAGTTAAGCTATTTAACCAAGGCTATGGCAGTCCACGCGACTTTGAGGATATGTATCGTTGGTTATTTAATACCAAGGTCGCAGATGCCAATACGCATAGAAAAATTGAGCGTTTATTAGCTCAGTTAGCTGAAAAAATGCCAGCCAGCGTTGTGGCTCGTGCTCGCCTACCCATGTAAGCATATTGATATACCAAAAACACACTAAAAAGGCCTAACTCTTGCGAGTTAGGCCTTTACATTAAAAGCTAACAAAAGTGTTAACTTTCTTCTTTAGCTTTTGCTTGTGAATCTTTTAGTAGTGATATTTTAGCCGGTTGCAAAGCAACAATGCGCTCACCTTCTTGCGGTGGCTTTTCCATATCACTGGTAAAGGGTCTAAGTTTAACTGGCGCATCGTCATCGCCATCTTTATCCCCTTTGAGAATAAACAGTGGAATTGCCTCTGGGTTCATTTCTTGATATTGCTCCCAGCTAAACTCATCAGAAATACGGGTAGCACTTACTTTCCCGCCTTTTGCTATCACACTGCTTAAGCGTGCATAAGAGCCATTTTCACCAAATAAAATTTGGCGCGATAAGAAAGTCGCACTGTCTTTATTCGCTTTAGCATGCGATGAAGATGAACGTAGCGAAAACACATTTTTATCATTAAGTAAGTGAGAAAAATATTGTACACCTAGCGCATTGTGATGGCGATTTGGTGACAGTGCCAACACACTACGAATAGTGGTTAAAGGCAAGTAACGCTCAGCATGTTCAGATTGCGGATTACCGTAGTAACAAGGCAAACCATCCATACGGGCCATTTTACAGTTTTCCCATGCAGGGTCAGATAAGTGCACAGGAATATTTTGATCTTTTAAGCCACGCGCAATAGCCCGCGACACATGGTTTGCGCCAATAATTAAAATGGTACTTGGTGATGGTTGACGTACACCAAGCAGTTTAGCTAAAGGGATGGCAGTTAGGCTTTGTAGCACCACGGTAATAATAATAACGGTAAATATGAGTGGCACCATTTTTTCTGCATCAGCAACACCTGCTTCCATCATGCTCAGCGCAAATACAGAGCCAACAGCTGCGGCAACAATACCGCGTGGCGCAATCCAAGCGAGTACTAGGCGTGACTTCATTGGTAGGTCAGTACCAAAAGTCGATATTGCAATACACACAGGGCGAGCAATAAATAGCACAATAGCTAAAAATATAAAAACGTCACTATCTAGCATCATTAAATCAGAGAGTTCTAACCTTGCTGCAAGTAAAATAAACAGTGTTGAGATTAAAATCATTGATAGATCTTCTTTAAACTCAAGCACCGAATCAATTTCTAAATCATCTTGGTTAGCAAGCCAAATACCAAATACAGTCACCGCTAATAAACCTGATTCATGGCTTAAGTGATTAGACACGGAAAAACTTATAAGCACTAGGGCTAAAATACCAAACTTATGCAACTCAAAGGGTAACCACTCTCGGCGCATAAGTTGTGTAGTAAGCCAACCGGCAACAACACCAATTGTTAAGCCTACACCTAAGGTTTTAACTAGCGCGATAATGGTATGGCTAAAGATTTGACCTTCGCCAACCAACATCACTGCTTCAAAAACTAATACTGCAAAAAGAGCACCAATAGGGTCTATAACAATGCCTTCCCAGCGTAGTATTCGGTCGATGTCTTGAGTTGGTCGCATAGAGTTTAGCAAAGGGGCAATAACAGTAGGACCCGTTACAACAAGTACCGCGCCGAGCACAGCAGCTACTCGCCAGTTAAGCTCTAATAGCCAATAAGCACTAAAGCTAATGATTATACACGTAGTAAGCATGCCAATAGAGCACAGGTTTCTGACCACTTTACTGATGCCTTTTAATTCTCTGAAGTGCAGGGTAAGAGAGCCTTCAAATAAAATTATAGCAACGCTAAGTGACACAACAGGAAAGAGTAAATCGCCTAAAAGGGCGTCAGGATCTAGTACGCCAGTAAATGGCCCTAATAATAGTCCTGTAAGCAACAAAAACAGAATAGCAGGGACTCTAAACGCCCATGCTACCCACTGGGCAAGCACAGAGCAAAGTGCGATACCGGCTATATAAATTGCTGACATAGAATAAGAATTCCTTGTGGATATGATAGATAAAAGTATAACTTATGTTAATTATAATACAGGGGTATACACGGATAAGTTAAATTTTGCTAATAGAATTTTAGCTGTTTATCAGATATTACGGGTTTTGAAGTCTGTTATTTTATCAGTAATTTTAATAAATACCCTATAAAAAGGGTTTAACTTTCTGATAATTAATACAAAAACAGTTCGTAAAATAAGCTGTATTTTACTTGGTTTGAATTTTAACCTTGATTTTACCTGCAGTTTTAGCGTATTATACTTCGTGTTCAAACAATTAGTCATCTAATTAAGTGGTTATTTTAAAATAATAACTTATTAATATTAGAGTCACTTTAAAGCGGTATAATACTGTTTTGTAGTGATTTAAGGGTTTGAGCAGTATAAATATCATTTACCGAACTCTTTGGTATGATTTTGCTAAACAAGTTTATTTAACTATTTAAATAAATAAAGGTTTGAGTTGAATTATTACCTTTCAATATTTAGCCCCCATCGTGGCGGTTAAATCTCGGTCCTTAAGTCATCACCCTATCTGTTGGTGTATCTGACTTAAGAGGCTCTATGTATGTTGTTAATAAAAAAGCCACACACAGCTTTTGCAGCGATACATAAACAACACTTTTTAAATTTTTTGTTAGTACTATTCAACACCGTTGAGTTGTTGCTATTTAGTACTTGCGCTTAAATCTATAACAACAGTTTTAGATAGAGTCGCTTTGCGTGTGTAAAAAAGTGTTTTTAAATGATAAACCAAATTCGAAGCTATGTTTTAAACCTAGCTAACTAGTTTTAGCTCATCACATTGCATGAGCGCAAATAAAATGGAAAGTTGAACATTTATGAATAAGTTAAATTGGCGACGTATAGTACTTAAAGTAGGTAGTGCTTTAATTGCACCGGATCAAGATGGCTGCCGTTCACGTTACATATTAACCATTGCACAGTTTATTGTTCGCTGTCGTGCTCGTGGTATTGAAGTTATTTTAGTTTCGTCAGGCTCAGTTGCTGCGGGGGCACATTTGTTCCCATCAGATACAGCACGTTCAGTCGTGATGAAAAAAGCAATGGCTGCCGCAGGTCAAACAGAAATGATAGCAATGTGGGATAGGTTTTTTGACTTTCCATCAGCTCAATTATTATTAACCCACGGTGACTTACGTGATCATGAACGCTATCAAAGTATTCGCGAAACTGTATTTACTTTGCTTGAGCACGGCGTGTTACCTATTATTAATGAAAATGATGCAGTAACAACCGATGATCTAAAAGTAGGTGATAACGATAACTTATCTGCTATGGTTGCAGCAGCTGCTGATGCAGATGCACTGCTTATATTTTCAGATGTGGATGGGTTATATGATAAAAATCCTAACTTGCATGACGATGCTATTTTACTGCCTGAAATAAAATCAATTGATGACTCTATTTATGCTATGGCAGGATGTGCAACTAGCGCAGTTGGTACAGGCGGTATGAAAACCAAAATTGAAGCGGCTGAAAAAGCAACCTCACATGGGATTTCAACTTATATTATTAACGGCTTTAAAGAAGAGACATTTACGCGTTTACTTGCAGGTGAAAACCCTGGGACTATTTTCTTACCATACGAAAAACCAATGCAAGATTCTGTACATTGGATGACGCACACTGCAAATGAGCAGGGTGAAGTTGTTGTAGATGGCTCGTTTGACAAGTCACTCGAAGGCGAAACAGGCTGTATTCGTGGCGATGAAATAATGGCCGTGCATGGCGAGTTCGCAATTGGTGACACTATTTTAGTACGTAGTGAAGATGGTACGCGTTTAGCCAAAGCAACCGCAAATTATAGTAGCTGTTTGTTGAGCTTTATTGCTGACAACGAACAGAGTGAATTCAGCGAAAAAATGCAGGACTCAATTGGACCTGTTATATCTGAAAAACATATCGCATTATTGGAGAAGTCATGAGTTTAATTACGGATATTTCACGCCAGGCAGCAAAAGCTGCTCATCAGTTAGCGTTACTCGATACCGAGACAAAAAATAAAGTGCTATTGGACATGGCTGCAGCACTGCGTGCAGAAAAAGCATTTATTATTAAAGAGAACGAAAGCGATTTAGCCGCGGCACGCGACAATAACTTAGCAGCCGCAATGGTCGACCGTCTAACGCTTAACGATGAACGTGTAGAAGCAATGGCTGAAGGCATCGAAGTGATTGTAAGCTTAGATGATCCGGTTGGTCAGCTACGCGATATTACCGAACGCCCAAATGGCATTAAAATTCGTAAAATGCGCGTACCACTAGGCGTAGTTTGTATGATTTACGAAGCGCGCCCTAATGTAACTGCAGATGCGGGTGCATTGTGTTTTAAATCGGGTAATAGCGTAATTTTACGCGGCGGTAAAGAAGCACTTAAAAGCTCACAAGCAATTGCTAGCGTAATGCACAGCGTGCTAGCAAAGCATAATTTACCTGAGGCACTTATTTCGGTAATTCCTGACCCCGATCGTGGCTTATTAATGGAATTAATGCAGCAACGTGACAGCATTGATTTAATTATACCCCGTGGTGGTGAAGGGTTAATAAACTTTGTAACCGAAAACAGCACAATTCCAGTGATCCAACACTTTAAAGGTGTATGTCATTTGTATGTAGATAAAGACGCCGATCTTGAAGTGGCAATTAACCTACTGCTTAATGGTAAAACGCAACGTACCGGTGTGTGTAATGCTTTAGAAGGCTTAGTTGTACATCAAGATATTGCCGATGAGTTTTTAAACTTGTGTGCGGTAGTGTTACGTCAAGAAGGTGTTAAAATTAATGCCGATAGCCAAGCAGCTACGTATTTTGACAATGCAACAGTACTGGGCGACGATGAGTTTGGTGAAGAGTATTTAGATTTAGAAATAGCCATTCGCGTAGTTCCAAGTTTTGCCGCAGCTGTAGAGCACATAGCGCAATTTGGTTCGCATCATACAGAAGTAATTTGTACTAAAAACGCTGCTACGGCAGAGTTATTCCAACGTAGTATTGATGCTTCGGTAGTAACTGTTAACGCTTCATCGCGTTTTTCAGATGGTTCACAACTGGGCTTAGGTGCCGAGATTGGTATTGCAACGTCTAAGCTACATGCTTACGGACCTATGGGCCTTGAGTCACTAACTACTGAAAAGTATTTAGTTAATGGCGACGGTCAGATCCGCGAATAAACTTAGTTTATTTCAGGACAAAACATATTATGAATTTCAAAAGCCGAGCTGCAGCTCGGCTTTTTTGTGCAATAAATTAACTTAGGCTCTACTTTCGCGCTAGCCAGTAAAATTAAAAAGCGTGCAATAGCGTTAGTTTTAACTATATGGCGTATATTTTTGGATTGGAATACAGAGTGAAACTTAAGATTAAATAACAAACAAATAGATGACATTGAGGCAATACTAAAGAGGGAGTAGGAAAGTGGTGGAGCTAAGCAGGATCGAACTGCTGACCTCCTGCGTGCAAGGCAGGCGCTCTCCCAGCTGAGCTATAGCCCCACATTCCTAAATTTTACATATTACGTAAAAGCTTGATTGCTGATTCTCAAGCGGGACGAACTTTAAGATTTTTTATAAAATAGGTCAAGTATTTTTTCACTAATTTTACCGTTTAGATGAAATTTTGATAGACTCAACAACAATATTCAGTAAAAAGACAATTAAAAATGAAAAAGTATGCCTTAGTACTGATGGTTCTGCTTGTGGGCTGTGCTAACTCAAGTGACGAGCAACCTTATGAAATAAATAATAAACAGTTTCATGAAAAGCAAGATGAGCAAGGAAATAAGCTATTTGCCTATGTCGTATCGGTAAAGGCTAAAAGTCGCCAGAACATTAATTTAGATAAAAAGTTCACTCGCAGTGACTTTGAGCGTTTTGCAGCGCAAGAGCATTTTGAAGAGTCGAGTATTTTAAAACTGCAGTTAGAAGATCAAGCTGTTGAATTTTTAAATAAAGAGCTTGAAACACGCAACTATTGCCCCGCTAAGCATGAAATTAATGAGGTACTGTGGCGTGATTTAAGTGTGCAATTAAGAGGACGTTGTTTGTAGTATGTTAGCTGATAAAACAAAGTTAGCAGCGCTATTAGCGCAGTTAAATATTAATTATGAGGTGATAGAGCACCCACCATTACATGGCAGTTTAGATGCCGATGCCTTTATGGTGGAGCGCCCGGGTACACGACTTAAAAATTTATTTTTACGTGATAATGAAGGTAAGCGGCACTTTTTAGTTATAACCGCCCATGACAAGCAACTTGATTTAAAAATATTGTCAAAACAACAAGGGTTATCGCGGCTAGGATTTGCCTCAAGCGAGCGTTTAGCGCGCTACTTAAAAGTAGCGCCTGGGTGTGTATCTATGCTTAGTCTAATGAACGACAAGCAAAACGAGGTAAGCGTTTGGCTAGATCAAGATATTTGGCAAGGCGAGTTATTTCATTGTCATCCGTTTGAAAACACCCAAACCTGGTTGCTTAATAAAGCAGACTTAGAGCTGTTTTTTAACTTTACTGAGCATCAGCCTCGCGTAGTATTTTTACCCTCAAGGTAAGCCCATATAATTAGCATCAAGCCGCATAGACAAACAGCCAATAAAGCAGTCATAAATGCGGTTTGCCCATGATGCTGGTATATCACTCCAGGTAATAACGACCCAAGTGCACCGCCGCTGTAATAAAACGATACATACCCGCCATTAGTAACACTTGGTGGTGCTTTACTGATTTTATTCACTAAGGGCGCCGCAGTTGAGTGAATCACAAACATAGCCCCGCAAAATAATGTAAATGCGGCTAAAAATACTATTAGCTGGTGGCTCATTAACATGACAATACTAACACTGTAAAACAAAAATATAGCCGTTAATAAATGCCATGGCGAGGGCGCTTTTTTAAGTAACCAAGGCGTTGTAATAGAGGCTAAAGCACCAATTAAATACCCACTGTAAACCAAGCCAATATCGCGAGTATTAGTGATCAAAAAAGTATTTTGCAAAATAAAAGGTAAATAATTAAGTAAAGCGGCAAAGCAAAAAAACATACAAAACACCGCACCATACACTTTTAGCAGCGGCCCTTCACGCAGTTGTTTAATATAGTCTAGAGGTGAAAGTATTGATTTAACGTTATTACTTTTAAAGCGGGTATGAGGAATACTCCACGCAAGCAAAATGAGCATGGTGGCAATAAAATAATAAAAACTTTGCCAGTGCCATATATCGCTAAAAATAGCTGCCAGAACACGCCCAAAATAGCCGCCTACTATGGTGCTGCCAATGTAGATTGTCATATTTTTTTGCAGTGTATCGGCACTAAAACTCATGCCAATATAACTGGTCATGGCTGTTAATGCCGCTGGTAATATTAGGCCTTGTAAAAAGCGTACCAATAACAGCAGCTCAAAGGTGGGGGCGTAAACAAATAATAAACAGCATCCTCCCAATAACAACATAGCAATGCGTAATATAAATAAAGGATTACGTTTAGTTAAAAACAACCCATACACTAAAGGCGCAATAGCCAGTGGTAGCATAGCCGCAGTCATTAAGCTGCCAGCAACGGCGGGCGCAACGCTAAACTCAACTGCAAATAAGCCAAGCAGTGGTTGTGGAGCGTAAAGTACAAAAAAAATAAATACAGAGCAAAGCAGCAAGTGAGGTAAGCGCATTATATAGCTTGGTGAGTAACTAATAGTTAAGTGGCAGTATATTAAAAATCCCTTGTGTTTGATAATCTAAAAACGAATACTTTAAGCGACTATTGGTGTGCCCATAAATTGTAATGAGTAATTGTTTACTAAAAAGTTATCATCTTTGCGCTAAATCATGGTGTTTTTATCGTCGTTTGTTAGATTAATGATGATAGCGCTGTTATTTGCCGGCATTGGTGATTAAAATAGTCTTAATATTAGTTTTTAGTGGAATAGAGCCATGGGGTCACTTCAAGAGCAATTGCTCCAAGCAGGATTAACAACATCGCATAAAGCTAAAGTTGCTAAATCAGAAAAGCGTAAGCAGCAAAAAAAGCAAAAAAAGGGTGCAACCAGTAACCCTAGCGATTTACAAAAGCATATTCAACAAACAAAACTTGAGCAGCAACAAAAAGCAGAAGAGCTTAACCAGGCACGCCAAGGTAGTTTAAAGCAGCGCGAGCAAAGTGCCCGTGTTAAACAAATTTTAGAACACCATAACCAAGAAGCAATACGTGGTGAGCGTACTTTTAACTTTACTTACGAAAACAAAGTAAAGAGCATTGAAGTAAACGAAAGAACGCAAAAAGCGTTATCGGGTGGTCGCTTAGCTATTTGTGTGCTCGAAGGCCGATTTTACGTATTAGAAGACGAACCGGCACGTAAAGTAGCTGAAGTAGATGAACATTATATTGTTTTTCATGTTGAGCCAGAAAGCAAAGAAAAAGACGAAGACGATCCATACGCCGATTTTGAAATACCAGATGATTTAACGTGGTAAATTTTAGTTAAGTGTAGACTCATTTAATTTTTGCTAAAGTTAACTTAAATGAGCTGTACATGTATTTGTTCTGATTGATCGTCAAATGCTATTAGTTACGTATGCTTTTTATAGTGTTGTTGACTACAATCACCAGAACAGTTTTTTAACCGTCAAAAAAGAAGAGTAAATACAATGAGCAAAATTAAAACACTTTTATTAGGCGCGGGTATTAGTTTAGCCGCAAGCTTGTCATTTAATGCAGCTGCTGCAGATGGTGCTGCACTTTACACTGCTAAAAACTGCCAAACGTGTCACGGCGCAGAAGGTAAGGCACCTATTATGGGCATGTACCCTAAATTAAATGGTCAAAATAAAGACTATTTAGTTGCACAAATGAAAGACATTAAATCAGGTGCGCGCAGTAATGGTATGTCTATGGCTATGAAAGCTATGGTAGCAACCGTAACAGATGAAGAGTTTGCTGCAATTGCTGATTACCTTGCAAACGTAAAATAATAAACGCAGTTAATTATTTTTATTAAAAAACAGCCACACCTAGTGTGGCTGTTTTATTTCCTGATGAAAAACCCCGTCATTTATGTCGGGGATGTAAGTCTTTAATTTCCTGATTGCTATAACCTAAATACTAATTTAGACTTCTAAACATCTATTGCTCAATTGATCTTATGTGTATTTAAAGGCTTATTATGTTTGATTTACCCCAGCTCGATTTAAAAAATAAAGTATCAGCACAAGAATGGCAGCTACGAGTTGATCTAGCCGCCTGTTATAGGTTGGTGGATCATTTTCGTTGGGGCGATTTAATTTACACGCATTTATCAGCGCGGATACCGGGCAGTGATCATTACTTAGTGAATGCCTTTGGTTTAACCTTTGATGAAATCAGCGCTTCTAACTTAGTTAAAGTAGATTTAAGCGGCAATATTATTGACGACACGCCTTTTAATATTAATCCAGCTGGCTTTACTATTCATAGCGCAATTCACGAAGTACGCGACGATGCGCATTGTGTGATTCATTTACACACGAAAGAAACCATAGCTGTTGCTACACAAAAAAATGGCTTATTGCCACTAAGTCAGTATTCCATGTTCTCTTTGCCGTCGCTTTCGTATCATGGTTACGAAGGGTTAGCGGTTAACGATGATGAACGAAAACGCTTACAAGATGATTTAGGCAATACTAACCATATGTTGTTAGTTAACCACGGTGGCTTAACAGTGGGGCCAACGGTGGGCGATGCTTTTATGCGCTTTTATGATTTACAGCGCGCCTGTGAAATACAGCTCGCTATTCAAGCCAGTTCGCAGCAGGCTATTAGCGTCCCGCAGCCTATAATCGACAATATTTATAATCAAGCAAATGTAGTGCACAGTGGTAGTACTGGCGGGCAGTTAGCGTGGCCAGCTATGCTGCGCAAAGCGTACCGACTTGATCCTAGTTTTGCAAAATAACCATTTAAAGGTTAATAAGGAATATTAATGAAAGTAAATCGCGTTGAAGTGTTTGATATTCATTGCCCAGATCGTCCTGCTTGGACTCCAGTATTTGTACGTATTCATACTGATGAAGGCATTAGTGGTGTGGGTGAAGCGGGCCTTGCATATGATTTAGGCCACAGTGCTGCTGCCGCTATGATCAAAGAAATGGCCGATGCATTTTTAATTGGCCACGATCCGTTTCAAACCGAAAAGCTGTGGTCGCGTATGCTACGTGAAAGCTTTTGGGGTTTAGGTGGCGGGCCTGTTGTATATGCTGCAATGAGTGCGATTGATACTGCCCTGTGGGATATTAAAGGTAAAGCACTGGGTGTACCTGTGTATCAACTACTTGGTGGTAAGGTTAACGACAAATTACGCACTTATGCATCGCAACTACAGTTTGATTGGGATAGCGAGTTTAAAGCATTAGTGCAGCCGCAAGAATACGCCGAAGCGGCTTTAAAAGCGGTTGCCGAAGGTTACGATGCAGTAAAAGTAGACCCAATTCAGTACGATAAAGACGGTAATACTTACTACGACCGCACTAATATTATTTCCCGGGCTGAAATGAAGTTGTATCGTGCGCGTATGCAAGCTATACGTGAAGCGGTAGGCGATGAAGTTGATATTATTTTTGAATGCCATAGCTTACCAGGGGTGACTTCGGCTATTCAATTGGGTGAAATAGCGAAAGAATTCGATTGCATGTTTTTTGAAGAACCCGTTAACTATTTAAACCATTCATTGCATGCCAAAGTGGCTGATAAAGTAGCCGTGCCAATTGCTGGTGGTGAACGCTTGTATAACCGCTGGGGTGTACGCCCATACTTAGAAGATCAAAGTATTAATGTATTGCAACCCGATATTGGTTTATGTGGTGGTTTTACCGAAACGAAAAAAGTGTGTGACTACGCCGATATTTTTGATGTGCGCATTCAAGCGCATGTATGCGGCGGGCCAGTAGCGACTGCAGCTTCACTGCATTTAGAAACAGCCATTCCTAACTTTTTAATTCATGAGCATCATACTTATGCGATTAAAAAATGGAACCGTGAGTTGTGTCTGCAAGATCCTCAACCTAAAAATGGCTTTTTTCAAGTGTCGGAAGAGCCAGGTATTGGTATTGAATTAAACGATGAGATTGTAATGCGCTCGCAGCGTGTAGAAATTAAATAGTTTTAGCATACAGATTAAAAAGCCGCGTAGTGATAGCTCACTACGCGGCTTTTGCTATTTGGCGTTATTGTTATAGCTGATTAATTTTACACTGCACGCCTTTTAACTGCTGCGTTGCTTTGCTATCAAGATGGCGAACAAAGCATTGCTTGCCTTTAATCATTAACTCAAACTGGTCGGGCATATTAAGCTGCTTACCCATAATAGGATTACCCATAGAGTCTTTATGGTTGAGTTTATCGAGCGTCACAGTACTGTTAGTAGTAAATACATCATCGGCTAATTGCACTTGTGAGCTATGCAGTAAGCTGGCAATAGCATTAGCTACTGCTATGCTATTAGGTGTTACTAATAGCGCATGCTGCAGCTTAGGAGTTGGCTCAGCGCTTTGTGCTAAGCAGCCGCTGAGTGCGGTTGTTATAAATGCGATTACTGTAAGTCGGCGTACTTTCATGGTTTATCTCATGTTATCGCTAAGAATAGTATTTTGCTCAAGCAAGGTTTGAATTCGCGTATCTTTTACTTCAGGCGAATCAGTTGTAATAGCAGGTGCAAAACCTTGTTTACTGTTTATGGAGCTTGGCGCAGGGCAACTACCGGTATTTCGATAGTTAAGCGCTGTTTTAAGCAGTGCTTCATTGGCATTACCTAATGGCTGAGAAAAGTCATCGGCAAGCGCACAACCATTTAATAATACGGGTTGAAAAGCGTTATCAATAGTGTTTTTTGGCGCAAAGCCATCAGCATACTCGCCAAAACCTTTATTATTTATACCGCTAAACTGAATGGTAAAATAGGTGGTTGCGCAGTTATCGGTAGGATAAAAGCCATAAGGCTTGCCACAGGTACCAGAGCCTATCTGGATCACTTCAATGTCGGCGCCGCGCAGACCATTAATAATGGCTTCGCTTGCTGAACAGGTGCTGCTAGTCGTGAGAACAAATACGCGGTTTAGGTTTAATGTTGGCAGTGCGCTACCGGGCACAGTTGCAGGGTTATCAGCAAATCCCACAAACTGATTAGTAAACGGCATTGGGCTAAGTGTTTGCCCAGTTACCGGGTTGGTATTTGGATTTTTATCGTTAAAAACAGTACGCTCAAACACTTTTCCTTGGGTGTTCGCGCGGCCCGCAATCATATAGGCTACTTGGCTGGCCATTTGTAAAAAGCCGCCGCCGTTATAGCGTACGTCAATCACTAAGTCTTTAATGTTACTTGCTGCAAATTGGTTAAATGCATTGTAGAGCTGATCTTCAGCAATCGCATTATGGCTATTAAACTGAAAATAACCCACATCGCCATCGGCTAAGTCGGTACGCACATTGACTACCGGTTGCGAGGTAATATTTTGCGAGGTGAGTGTTACGGTACGGTTTTGGTTAGTATTTATGTCTTTAAATACAAACTCGGTCGTTTTACCTGTTTGCTCAGGAAACAAACTTGCACTAATAAGAGCAACTTCACTGCTGGAAGTCGTATTTACAAAATCAATGCCATCTACTGCAACAAGTTCAAAGCCACGAGCAAGGTTTTGATTACTCGCAGGTGTATTTGGCTCGGTATAGCTAATAACGGCTTGGCGTGGCGCGCTGCGAGCAAGTATTTTTATATTAAAGCCATAGCCATAGGTTACCCCTGATTGACTTTGGCGCTGCCACTCATCGGTAGGTAAGTTAAAGTGGTAGTTATCTTTTTTAGCGCCCGAATCGGTCAGTTCATTGGTTTTTAAGGTGTTAAAATAAGCAACTACGCCGCTTGTAAGCGCTGGATCGGTATCTATTATCTCATCGTACCAAAGGTAGGTTTCGTTACTCCACGAACGCAGCCAGTTTTTTTCATTACTTGCTTGGCATTGTCCTTTAAATTGGCTGGCACTGGCAAATACCCCTGCGCTCCAGCTATTGGTATTGCTATTAGGAGTAAGGCCCTCGCTATCGCTACCGCCACCACACCCAGATAAAACGCTAAGCAGTGCTA
The DNA here is from genome assembly GCF_015864805.1 of Pseudoalteromonas sp. NZS127. Lineage (NCBI taxonomy): Bacteria > Pseudomonadati > Pseudomonadota > Gammaproteobacteria > Alteromonadales > Pseudoalteromonadaceae > Pseudoalteromonas > Pseudoalteromonas sp. NZS127. The sequence goes on from NZ_JADYWN010000012.1 coordinate 49,875, forward strand.
AGGAAGCGAGTGTTGTTGTTTTTTTGTCACGAATTTTAGAGTGCATATAAGAAGCTCTATTTTTAAACGATTAATTTAAATATAGCGGCTTTTATTTAGAGTTGATAGCAGTGTTTAGCGTTTTTATAGCTTAATTGCTGCCAAAGCGCTTGGTTACTACATAAGTTAAAGTGTGCCTGCCATAAGTCGTTATATTGGGTATTAATTTGGCAAACGGGGAAGTTACTCGCAAACATTATTCTTTGCTCGCCAAAGTGTTGCAAAATAATATTAAAGCACTGTGCTTGCTGCCCGCTATTGAGCTTAAGTAACTCAAATCCCGAAAACTTAATTGCAATGTTATGGTACTTGGCGAGTAATTTAATGCCTTGCTGCCACGCTGGCATATTGTGGGGTAAACCTGCGTGATTAAGTATAATTTGTAACTGTGGAAACTGTTTGGCGTATTGAGCAATTTGCTTAACTATAATATGGTTTTCAAGCTCAAACTGGGCTTCAAAATGTAATTTTAACTGCTGTAACGTTTCAAAGTTATTGTAGCAATTACTGCTGAGCAAACGTTTGGCGTCATCACCTTGGGTAATATCTCTAATGCCCGCTAAGCTTGGATGGGAAAGGTTACTGAGCGCATGGCTAAATAGCTGATTGCTTTGATCAATCTGGGAAAAACTAACGGCTTTGTAAGTAATACCAGCCAAGTGCTTGGTGAGCCAGTTAAGCTCGTTTATAGGTGCGCTGTTATCAAATCCCGCTTCAATATGCACTAAGCCTGCAAGTTTAAAGTCGCAATCTTGCATTAATTGCGCAGCACTGATCGGCTGCTTTATTTTGTCTAAGTTAGGCCATGGCGGCGGGTTAGCGCCTTGTAACCAAGTATATTGCCCCTCAAGTAGATTAAAAAAATGCACATGGGGGTCAATAATAGCACTACTCATTGCGCTGTATAACCACCGTCAATACTTTGCAAGCTACCGGTGATAAAGCTTGCATCATCGCTGACTAAAAAATTCACTAAAGCGGCTACTTCATCAGCTTGGCCTAAACGGTTAAGTGGCTGCAATGCCGCCTCTTCGGCTACTGTTTGTGCTTTATTGGCACCACTGTTTTTACAGTAAGCGTCTATGGCGTTATGAAATAACGGTGTTTCTATAGTGCCAGGGCACACGGCATTAGCCCTAATATTAAAACTCGCGTAATCAAGCGCGGTGGTTTTTGCCATAGAAGCAAGGGCGTGTTTAGTCAGGTTATAAGCAAATGAATTTTGTTTACCTATAATTGCCTGATCTGAGGCTATAAGCACAATAGCGCCGTTGTTTTGGGTTTTCATTATTGGTAATACACTTTGCACTGCCGCATACGCGCCTTTTACATTAAGCGCAAATAGTGCATCGAGAGTTTGCTCATCGGTACTTTCTATGTTGGCGCTTAAATGTTTTCCTGCATTAGAAACAAGTACATCAATGCGCTGCGTTTGCTCAACTATGGCATTAATACAACGACGTACAACAGTGACATCGCTTACATCACAATGATGAAACTCACCAAAGTTACTTGGTGTTATATCAAGGTTATGTACTTCATAGCCGCTTGCTAGTAAGCGTTGTACTACCGCTAAACCAATACCTTTGGTGCCGCCGGTAACAATAGCCACTTTTGACATACTTGCTCCTTTATTTGTTATTACTTTTTAATTAGTGAGAGTGACCACATCCGCCTGCTGCATGCACATGGCCATGCGATACTTCTTCGCTGGTGGCTTCACGTACCGACACTACTTCAACATCAAAAGTCAGTGTTTTACCTGCAAATGGATGATTTAAATCACAATCGGCATTAAAGCGGCCTACTTTAATAATAGTTACCTGATGACGACCTTGATCCGAGCTTACCATTGCGGTCATGCCTGGTTTCCATACTTTAACTTTGCTTTGTGTTTGTAAATGCTTTAACGGAATGCGTTGTACTAAGTTATCAACACGTTCGCCGTATGACTCGCTTGGCGCTAATGTAACGCTAAACTTTTCGCCAGCGGCTTTGCCTTCCAGCGCATTTTCTAAACCAGGAAGCATGCCTTCGCTGCCATGAATATAAGTAAGAGGCGCTTCGTTAGTGCTGGTTTCTATTTGCTCACCGGCTTCGCTAAGGGTGTAATGAAATTCAACGGCTGAATTTTTACTAATTTGCATGCTTATCTCTTTAAATTTTGACTGTATTAGTTAGAGCGTAATTTTACGCGAAATATGTTTTTTTAGAAACTTAACGTGGCTGATTTAATGTTTTTTGTAGATCTAACAATAAATCTTTTTTAATAGTTGTTACTTGAGGCTTTTCGGCCTGAGGAATAAATAACACTAATTGAATACCTGGTTTGAGCATACTCGACGCTGACAGTTTATTCCATTTAGCTAGGTCACTATGCGGCACATTGTAAAGCTGGCTAATGCTCCACAAGGTATCGCCTGGTTGCACTTCATAGTCTATTTCGAGTGTTGCAATTACCACTTCTTGATGCTCAAGGTAGGGGCTAATTTTATAATCAATAGTCAATGATTCCGGAAGTGTTTTGGGCTGGCCAACAAGTAATTTTTCACCAACGCCAATTAAGTTGTTTTGTTTATTATTAAGTTGCTTTAAGGTACTTAAAGGCATGCCAAAGCGCCTAGCAATACTGTAAAGCGTATCGTTTTGTTTAACTATGTACTCTCCAGCAAAGTTAGTTTTAAAAAACGAGCTGTTTAATAGTGCCTGTTGCTCAATTGGCAGTAATAACGTATGCGGACCATTGGGTGAACTTTGATTTTTTAAATACCCTTGATTAAGTGCATGTAGCTGCTTAGAGCCTACTCCAGAGAGCTTGGCAATGATTGAAAAATCAAATTGTTGGCCTACATTCATATGGGTGGTCAATGCTTTGTAAGCGAGCTTTGGGCGTTTAAAACCTTGTTGCGGATGTTTAACTAAGTAGCTTAGTGCCAGTAACTTGGGTACATAATCGGCGGTTTCTTGAGGTAATTTTAGCGACCAGTAATCAGTGCTTTTACCGTGCTTTTTATTTTGTTTAATCGCGCGTTTAACTCGCCCTTCACCGCTATTATAAGCGGCGAGAGCGTGCAGCCAATTGCCATCAAAGCGTTTATATAAGTAACTTAAATACGCCAGTGCTGCGTCGGTGGCGGCAAGTACATCTTGGCGGCCGTCATACCATTGATCAGACTTAACCCCAAAATGATGTGCAGTTGCTCCTACCAGTTGCCATACGCCAACGGCTTGCTGCGATGAGTGTGCAGTGGGTCTAAATCCGCTCTCTACAAAAGGCAGCAGTGCTAACTCTATTGGTAGTTGCTGTTGTTCTACCTTTTTTACAATATGGTATAAATACGGAGCAGCTCGTTTGCTCATAACTTGCAGGTAATCGGGTTGCTGCAAATACCAATTAATACGCTTTTTCAGCGCTTTATTTTGCTCAATAGGAAAATGCAGATTATTAGCGATATGCTGCCATAAGTCAGTTGTTTTGGCCGGTGGCGTTATTATCTTATTTTTTGTATTTTTAGGCGGCGTTATGCGTAAGTTAGTTTTTGTGCTTTGCGGTGTTTTTAATTCACTAGGGGCGCTGTAACTTGGCTTAAAGTGAGTAAATATTTGCGGGGCTTCTATAGGCTCTGGCTTGGTGGTTTCACAGCCAAATAAAAAAACACCTAAACAAGCTAAAACCAAACTGCGCATAACATTCACTTCTATTAAAATCCTTTTACTATTTTAACACAGTCCGTTGTGTTGAGTTATTTTGCGTTTATCGCGCGAATTAATCCTGCTTGTAAAAATAAATTACTCGACTTGGCATTAAGCGACTCTTGCATGTAGGGTTTAATCGCGACATCAGGAAATGACAGCATTAACTGCTCTATTGTTTGCCCACTATTATTAGCTACATGCTCTGTAATGGCGGTTAAAAATGCGTGCGACTGCTGCAGTTGCGACTTATTAGTTAGTTCACCATGACCAGGAATTATAGTTTTTAGCACTGAGTCATTAATATATTGTTGTAGCAGTGCGCGCCAGCTGCTTAGCTCGCCGTGGCCAGGGTAGGGAAGCCAGTCAACAATATCTCCACCAATCAAAGTGCTGCCACTGTTAGTTGTAATGGTTAAATCGCCATTGGTATGTGCTTGGTGGGCGTTTAAAGTAATTTCAAAATTGCCTAAGTCTAATGTTTTATTGGTGTTTATGCTTATTTCAGGTGCATTGAGTTGATATTTTTGCCAGCGGAATAGGCGCTGTTTAGCGCGTTCTAACTTTGTACGCCACTGCGCTTGCTCATTTTCGGGGAGTGTTGCTAAGCGTTGGTAGCTAAGCTCAATGCTTTTTTCGAATCCTTCTAGCTTATCGTTAAATGCTTGCTGATAAAGGGCAAAGTCAGTTTTTACTTGCTGATGGGTAATTAATTGCGCATCGGGGTAAAAGTGCTGCATTACAGCCATCCCCAGCAAATGATCGTCATGAAAATGAGTGGCGACTAAGTAACACAAAGGTGTTGTTAAGTGCTTTTTTAAATCGCTAGCAAGTTGTTCTACTGCAGCAAAGTTGCCGCTGGTATCTACTAACAGTGCGCATTTACTACCTTCAATTAATACTTGGTTTGAGTCGTAAAAACGTAGTTTATGCTGTTGTTTTAAAAATTGAATATTGGGACTTATTTTCTCCCACGTAACATCGGCGTTAGCATTGGCTGCAAAATAAAAAGAGTTAAGCAGTAGTAGGTACTTACTTAATTTAAATAAACGCAGGGCTGACTTCATATAACGCTCTCTATTATGGTTTAAAAGCTGCGTAATAAATAAAAGCGCTCTAGGCGCTTTTATTTATTATGTTTAGAGTCATTTGATAAGTGCTGACTCAACTTATCAATGAGTTGATCTTGGTGTTGCAGATCAACGGCTTTTATAGTCTTTGCTTCTAGCAATTCGTGGCTTAAATTTAAGGCTGCCATAAGTAGGGCATTTTGCTCATTTTTAACAGTAGAGCGTTGTTTCATTTGCTCAACCAAATCATTGAGATTTTTAGCTGCCGCTTTAAGTGCCTCTTCTTGCCCAGGTGGGCAAGCAAATTGCTGCTCTTTACCAAGCAATTCAACAGTGACTCGCTGGTTTTGCAGCTCAGACATTAGCTAGCCTGTTGTGCGCTTTGTAACTTATCAAGCAGGCCAGATAAAGTAGTGCTGGCATCTTTTTGCTTTTCTTCGTTTTCAAGGGCTTCTAATTGCAAAAGCTCGTTGTCGTCAGCGAGTTTACTATTTTGTTCTTTTAAATTAGAAACATCAGCTTGTAATTGATTATTACGCTGAATTAATTGGTCGATCAGTTGTTCGAGTTGTTGAAGAGTGTTGTTATTCATAAAGGCGCTCATATAACTGTAATTAAGGTAATGCAAATGTAAAGCAAAGTTTGTTTATTTACCAGCATTTACGCTGGTTTTAGCTGATTTTTATTCTCTGTTAAGGGATAATTCAGTGTATTGGCTTTTTCATTCAGAAATGGTTCATTTTAATGGCCGCTTATCAGGGGATAGGTTGTCAAAGTACAGTGCTTATGGTTCACTGTTTTTATTAAATAGCGTATGGCGAAAATAAATAATGCTTAGTTACAGACACTCATTTCATGCCGGAAACCCTGCCGATGTACTTAAACATTTAGTGTTAGCACAAGTGTTAGGTTACCAAACTTTAAAAGATAAGCCACTGGATTATATAGACACTCATTCGGGTGCGGGCTTTTTCGAATTAGCAGCGGCCGATGCACAAAAAACACAAGAGTATCAAGACGGCATTGAAAAACTGTGGCAACACACTAGTAAACACTCAGCTTTAAACGACTATATTGCACTGATCAAATCGTTTAACCAAACAGCCAATTTAGAGTTTTATCCGGGTTCGCCAAAAATTGCGGAACACTTTTTACGCCGCCAAGATAAAGGCTGGTTTTTTGAGCTGCACCCACGTGATTTGTTATTACTAGAGGAGAACATGCAAGGGAAGCGTTCGATTCGAGTACGTGGCGAAAATGGTTTTGCTGGTTTGGTTGGCTTATTACCCCCTGCATCGCGTAGAGCCTGCGTGTTAATAGACCCACCTTATGAAGTCAAAGACGATTACGACACTGTTATTACTACGTTGATGCAAGCGTACCAGCGCTTTGCTACCGGCACATACATGATTTGGTATCCTGTTGTTGACCGCAGCCGCATTGACAACATGGAGCAAGACCTAATTGACTCTGGCATGCGTAATATTCAATTATTTGAGCTAGCTACCAAAGCCGATACCGACGTGCATGGCATGACTGCCTCGGGGATGATAGTAATTAATCCACCGTGGAAATTAAAACAGGTTATGGATGAGGTGTTGCCAGAGCTGGTGAGTATATTGAGTGAATCAAGTGGTTTTTATCGCAGCGAGCAGTTAGTCGCAGAGTAACCCACATAGCAAAATGCCCAGTTAAACTGGGCATTTTAATTATTACTGCAGTTATTTTAGTTAAAGTAAACGGCTTTAAAGGTAGCTAGTTGCTCACCTTTTTCATCTTTTAAGCTCAACGATTCGCCATTAACTTGCCACTGCGCAGCTTTACTTAGCATGCTAGACATTGCAGCCTCTTGATCCATGTTTTCATGACACATTTTTTGCGTTGCCGCTATGTGATCAAAAGTCACCGTTTGCTCATTAACTTCATAACCACCGTTAAAGTTATTGCAGCCTAAAAACCCATGCACTTTGCCATCATTACTAAATTGAATGAAAGGTTCTTTTGTTGTAACCGTAACATTATCGCCAGCTAAAGTGATTGCTTTCCAATATGTATTTGCTAAATCAACATCTGGTTTTTGATCTACTTTTGTAACCACAATTTTGTACGGGCTGGTTTGTGCATCTGCTGCGAATGGGTTGTTATTGCTTGTGCTGGTGTAGAGTAGCTCACCATTATTTTCAATACGTGCACTAACGCTGTAGCTAAGTGCTTTATTAATTTTGTTAGTGTCGTAGGCAAGCTCTACTGTATAAGGAGGACCACCATTTAAATCAATCACCTGCTGGCTAATAACGGTTGCTTTAACATCCATTTTAGATACATCGGCAAGTGTTACTGTTAGCTGTGAATTAGGCGCCAACATGCTGCGATCAAGGTAACTAACTTCAGTTGTTAGCGTTGCTGTTGACTCTGCCTGTGTTGTCTGTGCAGTGTTCTTAGTATCATCACATCCAGATAATACCAATGCGCCACTGGCTAAGAAGCTGATCCCTGCTACCGATTTTAAAATTGAACTTGGCTTACGTTTAAACATCGTTGTTCCTTTAATACTAAATTAGATGATTTTGAATGATGATAGTGCTTAGTTACTTAATCAAGGCTTAATTGAGGAGTAAAAGTTTGGCTTAGTGATTGTTACAACGCATAAAAAAGGGCGCTTATGCGCCCTAAATAAATGTTTTTACTTTTTAACAAACTTGGTCAGAATTACAATACGTTGACCATCAACACGCCCTTCAATATGTTCAGGATTACTGGTTAAGCCAATATTACGTACTGCAGTACCGCGTTTAGCGGTTAGGCTGCTGCCTTTTACATCTAAATCTTTAATTAGCGTTACGGTATCACCGGCTTTAAGTACTACGCCATTGCTATCAAGATGCTTTAAGTCGTCATCTTCAGCAAGTACTTGTTGAGCCCATGCTAATGTATCTTCTTCTAAGTAAATCATGTCTAGGGCGTCTTGTGCCCAGCCATTGTCGGCAGCTAAGCGGCTCAACATACGATAAGCAACTACTTGAACTGCAGGAGTTTGGCTCCACATGCTGTCGTTTAAGCAATGCCAATGGGTAGGGGTTAGCTCAGCGGTGTCTTCAATTTGATCTTTACATACTTGGCAAGTGTAAATGCATTTATCTGAGTGGGCTTCTTTAACTGGCGGAACTTCGTACACAGATAAAGTATCTGTTGCTGCACATAATTCACATTGGTTATTACTACGTTCTACTAAGGCTTGTTCAATGCTCATATAGGAGGCTCTTATGCTGTTTTTACAAAAATATTATGTGGTTATTATACCTCCATCTAGGCTCTTTGTGTACATTTGCACTAAGGATTAGCGCATATCCATATAAAAAGTATGGTTATAATCTATTTGTAACTGCAAATCACAATAATAAAATACAGCAAGCTAGGTTTAGTGTTGAGCAAGACGCAGCGTTTAAGTTTGCGTATGATAAGCGCATGATGGTTTATTTTTTTGATATGTGATGCGCTTACTTCTCCCTATAGTTAGTATTTTAACTGCTTTAGCTTTATTGGTTCCCGGTGTTACCCAGCCTGTATTATCCCTAGAAGGAAAAATAGATAAGTCTAAATTGGCACAAACAGGCATTGAGATGATTGCCGATGAAGGCGACCGTAACACTCGAAACATGCTGATGATGGCATCAAGCATGTTTGGGTTAGATAAGCTTGAAGGTGAGATAAGTGCTTATCAAAAAACACGCAGTATTTGGGGAACGGTTAACGAGCTGGCTCATAATAAAAATTATTTAGTGGCGGTGTTGGTGGCTTTTTTCTCAATTGTAATACCGACTATTAAGTTACTAATGCAATTAGTATTTTGCTTATTGCCAGCGAGTAAGTTTAAGCAAAAACTGGGAGTAACTATTTGCGCTTTAAGTAAGTGGAGCATGGTAGATGTGTTTGTTATTGCACTTATTGTTACTTATCTTGCAGGCAATGCCGAGGGTGAAACTGGTGGGCTAATTAAAATGCACGCCGAACTGGGGAATGGCTTTTGGTATTTTACCGGTTATTGCTTATTTGCCATTGCCGCGAGTAGCTTTATTAAAACCGATGCAAAAAATATTTAAAGGTTTGTATTAACTATTCAATTATCATAAACTTCTATAGAACCTAGAACCTAGAACCTAGAACCTAGAACCTAAATAAGGCAAATTTTTGCAACGCATTCACTCTAGTATACTGATCATCGCTATGTTACTCACGCTTGTGGGTCAGGCTGTTGCGTCTGTTGCTATGCTATGTGAAATGCCGCAAATGAGCCAAGCGCAGCATGCTGCAACTAATGTTGCAACTAATGTTGCAATTGAAAAAACACATCAGCAAATGTCAGTCAGTATGATGAATATGGACTGTTGCGATGACGCAGCAACCGAGCAAGAATGTAACTGCCCAATTAGTGCTTGTTCAGCGTACTCAATGTTGAGTGTTGATGGCTTATTTAGCACCCCACTGATTATTTCTGAAAAAATACAGCTCTATCCCTCACAAAACCAACACCATTTAGTCAGCTCGCTATACCGCCCCCCTATGTCTGCTTAATTGCAGGATAGGTGTACCTAAAATCAGGTCAAGTCGTTTAATTCACCTTTTCTGCCTCTAAATTAATCTTTTAATTTTAGTGGAGTAAGTGATGAATCACTTTGCAGTATTTAAAGTCAGTTTTTTAGCGCTAATGCTAGGAACTGCAATCTCAGCACACAGTAATGAACTTAGCCTAGATGAGGCGCTTTCGTATGCGCTAAACCATGAGCCATGGCTAAAGGCAAGCCAGTACCAGCAAGCCGCAGAGCAAGCACAAAGTATAGCCGCCGGTAGTTTGCCTGATCCGGTATTAACTTTGGGTCTAATGGGAGTGCCAACCGATGGTTTTGCTTTAGATCAAGAAGGTATGACGCAGCTAAGTATTGGTGTAAGCCAAATGTTTAGCCGTGGCGACAGCCTAGCATTAAAACAGCAAGCCTTAGCACAATCTGCGCAGCAACATCCTTGGTTGCGAGCCGATCGCCTTGCACAAGTAAAAACAATTGTTATTGAATCATGGCTTAATGCGTACAGAGCTCAGCGCAGCATTGCGCTTATTGAACAAGATAAAGCCTTATTTTCGCAACTTATTGATATAACCGAATCAAGTTATGCCAGCTCGCTAGGTAAAACTCGTCAGCAAGATATCATTCGCGCTCAGTTAGAGCTCACTCGCCTAGAAGATAAATTAGTAATGCTAGCGCAGCAACTTGAAAGCGCTAAAAAACGGCTGTCGCAATGGTTGCCAATGAGCATGCTAACTCAACCTGTAAGCACTAAAAATACAGCTATTGAGCCGTTAATTAGTTTTACCACGCTGGAATTTGAGGCGTTAATGTCGTTACTCATGGCGCACCCTGCAATAGTTGCTATTGATAAAACAGTAACAGCTAAGCAAACCGAAGTAGCGCTCGCAAAGCAAAGTTATAAGCCGCAGTTTGGAGTAAATATGGGTTATAGCCATCGAGGTGATACGCCTATGGGAGACTCACGAGCCGATTTACTCTCTGTTGGGGTAAGTATTGACTTGCCGTTATTTACTAGTAACCGCCAAGATCAGCAAGTTAACGCTGCAATAGCGACAGCTGAAGCGGTTAAAACTCAAAAGTTAATAGCACTACAAAAGTTAAAAGGCATGTATTTCAAAGAGTTTAGCCAATTAATGCAGCTACAAAAGCGCGATACGCTTTATCAAACTAAGTTATTACCGCAAATGGCAGAGCAAGCCCAGGCCACACTCAATGCATACACGCGGGACGACGGTGATTTTTCAGAAGTTATGCGCGCTCGTATTAGTGAGCTTAATGCCAAAATTGACGGCTTAAACATTCAAATAGACCAACAAATAATTATTGCTCGTTTAAATTATTATGCCAGTAGTCAAGACGCTGCTGTGATGCTTGAGCAATTAGGAGAGCAAAATCGTGAATACTAATTTAAAACTATTAATAGCTGCAGTAGTGGGTGGTGGAGTAACGGCATTAGTGTTATCGCTTATGCCTGCGAGCAATGCTGATATTAAAGCAAGCACAGAAAAACAACCACTGTACTGGGTTGCTCCCATGGATAGTAATTATCGACGTGATGAACCCGGGCTTTCGCCAATGGGCATGGAGTTAGTGCCCGTTTACGATGAAGCACCAGGCAGTAGTAGCAATTTAGATGGCCCAGGCGCGGTGACTATTTCGCCAGCAGTAGTTAATAATCTCGGGGTAAGAATCGCTAAAGTGCAGCACAAAGCGTTACAAAATGAAGTTAAAACAGTTGGCTATGTGCAATATAATCAAGATCAACTTATTCATATTCATCCTCGTGTAGAGGGCTGGTTAGAAACGCTTTATATCAAAGCTGCAGGCGACAGTGTTGAGCAAGGTGAACCACTTTATACCTTGTATTCACCACAATTAGTAAATGCCCAAGAAGAGTTTGTATTAGCGCTAAATCGTAACAACCAGGTGCTAATTCGCGCAGCTAAAGCACGCTTAAAGTCACTTAATATATCGGATGATTTTGTAGAGCGGCTGCAAAAAAGTAAACAAGTAATGCAAAACATTACCTTTTACGCCATTCAAAGTGGTGTTGTTGAGGAGTTAAATGTGCGCGAAGGTTTTTATGTTAACCCCGGCACCACCATGATGAGTATTGGTAAGCTAGATGAGGTATGGGTTGAAGCCGAAGTTTTTGAGCGCCAAGCTGAGCTAATTAAAATTGGCCAACCAGTAAGCATGACGCTTGATTATTTAAGTGGCCAAAGCTGGCAAGGTAAAGTGGATTATATTTACCCAACACTTGATGCTAAAAACCGTACCTTGCGAGTGCGCCTGCGCTTTAATAACGAAGGTCATAAACTTAAGCCTAATATGTTTGCCCAAGTAAATATTCATACTCAAGCCAATAAAGCGCAATTAGTAGTCCCTAAAGAAGCGGTGATCCGCACCGGAAACCAAAACCGCGTAGTGGTTGCCTTGGGCGAGGGGCGCTTTAAATCTGTGGCCGTAGAAATGGGCAGAAGTGACAGTAAAAACACCGCAATATTATCAGGAATAATGGCAGATGATGACGTGGTGGTTTCGGCGCAATTTTTATTAGATTCAGAATCAAGTAAAAGCTCTGACTTTAAACGCATGCAAGCCCCCCAAGCTGTTAGCTCTGTATGGAGCGAGGGTATTGTTAATAGCATTATGGCGGAACATCGTATGGTTAATATTAGCCATGAGCCGATTGCTGAACTTGATTGGCCTAGTATGACAATGGACTTTACGGTTGCTGATGATGTTGACTTTACTGCTTTTGAAAATGGCCAAACATTACATTTTGAGCTGACTAAGCAAGCTGATGGCAGCTATGTATTAACGGCTATTCATATAATGAAAAGCACAGCAACAAATAGCGAAACAAATAGTGAAAAAAATACAGCAACCGTTTTGGGCACAATTAACAGTATTGATAAAGCACAGCGCACAGCAAATATTAGCCGTGGTGCAATAGAAAAATGGGGACGCGAACCAGCAAGGCTCGATTTTATTTTTGCAGATGATATAGATTTAACCGCACTTGCAGCGCAGCAACAAATAAACTTTACCTTTAGTTTGCAGCAAGGGGAGTTTGTGATTAGCCACATAAATGGCGAGCACTCTACAAGCGTATCTGACAATCACACTATGCAATTGCATAACGCGCATTAGGAGGCAATATGATAGCTGCAATTATACGTTGGTCCGTTCTTAATCGCTTTTTTGTGTTGTTACTGACCGTTATTTTAATTGGCGGGGGGTTATTTGCTGTTAAAAATACTCCTGTTGATGCCTTGCCTGACTTATCAGATGTGCAAGTAATTATTAAAACATCGTACCCAGGGCAAGCGCCGCAAGTGGTGCAAGATCAGGTTACTTTTCCACTCACCACCGCAATGTTATCGGTGCCAGGAGCGCAAACAGTAAGGGGCTTTTCATTTTTTGGAGACTCTTACGTATATGTAATATTTGATGAAAAAACCGATTTGTACTGGGCACGTAGCCGAGTGCAAGAGTATTTAAGCCAAGTAGCGAGTCGTTTACCAGCTACAGCCAGCGCAGAGCTTGGCCCCGATGCCACCGGTGTTGGTTGGGTATACTTATATGCACTGGTAGATAAAACCAATCAGCACGATATTAGCCAGTTACGTAGCTTACAAGATTGGTTTTTAAAATTTGAATTGCAAACAGTACCAGGCGTATCTGAGGTTGCTTCAGTAGGAGGCATGGTAAAACAGTATCAAGTTACGGTTGAACCCGACAAGTTACGAGCTTATGGTATTCCACTGAGCTTAATTCAAACAGCCATTGCCCAAGGTAATCAAGAAATGGGCGCATCGGTAGTCGAAATGGCCGAGGCTGAATACATGGTTACTAGCACCGGCTATATTAAAAGTGTTGCCGATTTAGAAGCCATTCCTTTAGGTGTTAATACTAATGGCACACCACTGCAATTGCGTGATGTGGCCGATATTCGTTTAGGGCCGCAAATGCGCCGTGGTATTGTCGAACTGAATGGCGAAGGCGAAGTGGCTGGTGGCGTAGTGGTAATGCGCTACGGTGAAAACGCGCAAAAAACCATTGAGCTGGTAAAAGCAAAGCTCGAATCATTAAAAAATGGCCTGCCCGAAGGGGTCGAAATTGTCCCGGTTTATGACAGGTCAAATTTGATTAATAATGCGGTTGATAACTTAAGCAATAAACTACTAGAAGAGCTGGTTGTGGTTGCTTTGGTTTGCATTGTATTTTTGTTTCATGTGCGCTCATCTTTAGTAGCGATTATTACTCTACCACTGGGTATTTTAACGGCATTTTTAATTATGTATTGGCAAGGTATTAACGCCAATATTATGTCGCTTGGCGGTATTGCCATTGCAATTGGCGCCATGACCGATGGCGCTATAGTGATGATTGAAAATATGCACAAACATATGGAAAAAACCCCACTAACCGATGAAAACCGCTGGCAAGTGGTGATCGATTCGGCCAGTGAAGTCGGCCCCGCATTATTTTTTAGCTTAATGATAATTACGGTAAGTTTTATGCCGGTATTTATTTTAGAGGCGCAAGAAGGACGCATGTTTGCCCCGCTGGCGTACACTAAAACCTATGCTATGGCCGCCTCTGCTGGGCTTGCAATTACTTTAGTACCGGTGCTTATGGGTTACTTTATTCGCGGTAAAGTAATTTCAGAGCAAAAAAATCCGGTTAACCGTATGCTGGTAAATGCTTATAAACCATTACTCAACGCAGTACTTAAGTTCCCTAAAGCAACCTTGGTATTAGCTATGCTGGTTGCAGTGATTGGCTTTTATCCTGTAAATAAAATAGGGAGCGAATTTATTCCCCCCCTTGATGAGGGTGATTTAATGTATATGCCAACTACTTATCCAGGCATTTCAATTGGTAAAGCGCGGGAGCTGTTACAGCAAACCGATAAATTAATTGCCACTGTGCCAGAGGTACTAACGGTATTTGGTAAAGTAGGACGAGCAGAAACCGCCACAGATCCAGCGCCGCTTACCATGATAGAAACCTTTATTCAGCTCAAGCCTAAAGATCAATGGCGCGAAGGTATGACCCTAGATAAACTCAAAAAAGAGCTAGATAGTTTAGTGAAGTTTCCTGGGGTAACTAACGCATGGGTTATGCCAATTAAAACCCGTATTGATATGTTAGCAACGGGCATTAAAACCCCGGTGGGGATTAAAGTTGCTGGCCCTAAATTGAGTGAAATTCAAAAAATAGGTCAACAAATTGAAAGTATTTTAAAAGATGTACCGGGTACGGCATCCGTTTATTCTGAGCGTGTTGCTGGTGGGCGTTATATTAAGGTCGATATAAACCGTGAAAAAGCGGCGCGTTATAGTTTAAATATTGCCGATATACAGCAAGTTGTGGCCACTGCTATTGGTGGCACAAATGTCACCCAAACCGTAGAAGGGCAAGAGCGCTATCCGGTAAATTTACGATACCCGCAAGGTTACCGCGATTCACCTGAAGAACTAATGTTACTTCCTATTGTAACTCCAGCCGGGCAGCGTATAGCTTTAGCCGATGTTGCCAAGGTATTTATTGAAGATGGCCCAGCCGGAATAAAAAGTGAAAATGCCCGCTTAAATGGTTGGAGCTTTATTGATATAGAAAATATTGATATTGGCACATATGTAGAAAACGCCCAGCAAATTTTGCATGACCAGTTGATACTACCAGCAGGGTATTCAATTACCTGGGCTGGGCAATATGAATATATGCAGCGTGCTAAAGATAAACTTGCTTACGTATTGCCACTAACGTTAGCCATTATTGTAGTGCTGCTGTATCTCAACTTTAGAAGCTTTGCGGAGGTATTGATTATTATCGTTACTTTACCGTTGGCGATGATTGGCGGAATATGGCTTATGTACCTAGAAGGCTTTAACTTTTCGGTGGCTGTTGGGGTGGGCTTTATTGCACTTGCGGGGGTGGCCGTAGAAATAGGAGTGATCATGCTGGTGTATTTAAATCAGGCCTACCAAGAAAAAATTACCCAAGCACAACAAACTGGTGTGCCGCTTAATTATGAGCAGCTTAAGCAAGCAATAACAGAGGGCGCAGGGCTAAGAGTACGTCCGGTGATGATGACAGTAGCTACTATAGTTATCGGTTTATTACCGGTACTTTATGGTACCGGTACGGGCAGTGAAATAATGAGCCGCATAGCAGCGCCTATGGTAGGTGGTATGTTTAGTGCTGTTGTTTTAACCTTATTAGTAATACCTGCAACGTATTTATTGTGGCGCAAACGCGACCTATAATATTTACATTGGTTATGTAACTTATACTGAAAAAATTGTATTAAGTTACATAACCTGCAACTTTGCTATTGATATTACACACTTTTTATATGGCACGATTTACGCATTACTATATTTACTCAGCTTAAGTAAGGAATGCAGATGCAAGTTAAAACAATTCAACAAATGTATGACTGGACTATTTTGTTTCATACACAAATGGCGGCTAACTTTTTTAGTGTGCGGGAACTACTAGGTGAGCATAATACTCAATTAGTTGATTACTGCACTAAATACGAAAAAAAACTCGCTGAAGATTTAATTGGCTTTAAAGCAATCACCACCATAAATACGTTAGATACCTACTGCTATGAGTATTTTGCAGAAAATCCAGAGCTGCTGAATTTTACTGATTTAGATCGAAATACCCAATTAGATGAGCAAGCTATTCAGGGCTATTTGTCTGATCAGCATCAAAAAGTAATAAATGCTTATGAGTACTTAGAGGGAAAAACACAAACTGCAGACGGCAAAGAAAAACTCGGGCAAATACTGCAGCTTGAGCACCAAGGATTAAAACAAATGGTACAAAGCATAAACCGACATCTAGATATGTAAATTTATATACAGTTAAAATTGATAAAAAATAACGGCGTTACACTATGGTGTGTGGCGCCGTTATTTTGTTAAACCTTTTCTACATCAACAATTAAGTCGCTTGTTATCGACTCTAATGCATTAATTACTTCTTCTTTATTCAACCCATTAGGTAGCGTTACCGTAGCAACAGCACTAAAAATAGGCACGCCCCAGTTAGGTGCGCTCTGTTGCCTTGAGTTTAAGTGAGTAATATTGGCTCCTTTATGACGAATTACACTTGCAAGCTCTTGCACAATACCCGGGCGATCATTACCGGTAATAACAAAGTTAAGTTGCTCACGTGCGACGGGTTCTATTTCTGTATTGCCAGTTTCAATACGTACATCAAGTTTAGGCAGAGCATTGAGCGCATTTTGCAGTGCCTGAAAATGCTCTTCGCTAACTTCAATCTGAATAATACCTGCAAAGTGACCGAGTAAATGGCTCAAGTTGCTGCTTAGCCAGTTGCCATGATTGTCTAAAATAACGGATGAAATGCTCTCTACTAAACCAGGACGATCTTGTCCTAAAATGGTTATAACCAACTGCTTCATAAATAATTCTCTTCTTTAAAGCCCAAATAAGGTAATGCATAGGCATTAAGTGTTGTTTAACTCTATCCAGAGTTCAGGTTAAATATTAATAATTTAGTTGCTAAAATTAGACCATTAATCCTATAGTGCAGCCCTTGCAACAAATCATAGTTATTAACTAAATGCTCCCTGAGTATTGACCTCGATAAATACTTTGTCCAATAAATATAATATTTAGTTCATCAATACCGCATAAACACGGCTGCTATTTGATCTTAAAGATATTTAAATCACACGATAAATAATTATTACCGCTGTAACATTACTGTCACTTTGATGAAATATAATCACTGCAACGTTAAGATTAAAGGATGTTTTGATGACTTCCAATCCGAATAAACCGACTTTTAATACGGATCGAAGCCGTCTATTTAAAGACCGACTTGCCCAGTTTGGCATAACCGTAGGTGGAGTGATGGTATTAATAGCGTTGCTATTAATTTTTTTCTACCTTCTTTATATAGTACAGCCAATTTTTGAATCAGCTAAAGTTGAAAAGCGCGACAGTTTTAATCTTACAAACGCAGAGCAAATAGTGGGAGTAGGCGTTGAGGAACAAACTGAAGTTGCTTATTTATTAAGCCAACAAGGGAATGTTGACTTTTATAGTGTTGAAAAAGCTCACTTTGGTAAAAAGCTAAAAACGCTAGAGGTAACCCTGCCTAGCGATGTGAGTAGCTTTGCAACCAGTGCACCGTTTCAGGGACAATATGCTTATGGTTTAGAAAATGGCAGTGTAAAAATTGTTATTCCTAAATTTATGGTGACGTTTCCAAATAACGAACGTAAATTAACTCCGCGTTTAGATTATCCGCTAGGCGAACTTGCTTTAGAAGTAGACGAGCAAGGTGCTGCTATAAAGCGTTTTGCATTTAGCCACTTTGAAGACAAAACAGCCGTTGTTGCGCTAACGGCCGACAAGCGCGTTTTATTTAGTAGCTTTGTTGCTGAAGAAAACATGTTTAGTGGTGAAGTAGAATGGCTTGTGGAACGCACCGAGCTAGATGTTGCTGGGCGAGTAGATGAGTTACTTATGTCGCCAGATACTACCCGAGTATTTGTGCGCTCAGCTAATCA
Organism: Pseudoalteromonas sp. NZS127; assembly: GCF_015864805.1. Taxonomy (NCBI): domain Bacteria; kingdom Pseudomonadati; phylum Pseudomonadota; class Gammaproteobacteria; order Alteromonadales; family Pseudoalteromonadaceae; genus Pseudoalteromonas; species Pseudoalteromonas sp. NZS127. Next base: position 67,829 of record NZ_JADYWN010000012.1, read on the forward strand.
AATTTATGTTTACGATACGCGCGACCCAAGCGAAGTAGAGCAAATTCAATTACTGTCTGCCAATGAAGAAAATGCCAATATTGTTGCGGCGCAATTACTTGCGGGTGCTAACTCACTTATGTTGGCAAACGATAATGGAAAGGTATCGCAGTGGTTTGAAATAAATACCGACAGTGGCCGTGAATATCAAAAAATTCGCTCATTTGAAACAACAAAGCAAAGTAAGTTAAACGTATTTACTGAGTTTTACCGCCGTACCTTTTTTACTACCAGTAGTAATGGTGAGTTAGGTGTTTATTACACCACAAGCCAAGCAAAATTGTGGCAAGGTAAAGTAAGCGAAGGAGCGATTAAAAACTTTGCTATAGCACCCCGTGCAAATGCAGCGCTAATTGTTGCTGACAACAAACTAACCGTATTAGAAATTCATAACGAACACCCTGAAGTTACTTGGTCTGCACTTTGGCAAGAAGTGTGGTACGAAGGTTACCCAGAGCCTGGTTATATTTGGCAATCAACCTCAGCCAGTGACGACTTTGAGTCTAAGTTTTCGTTAGTGCCTATTTCGTTTGGTACCTTAAAAGCGGCATTTTACGCCATGCTATTTGCCGTACCTATCGCGATTTCTGCCGCTATTTATACCGCTTACTTTATGTCGAGTGAACTGCGTAAAGTGGTTAAGCCAACGGTAGAAATAATGGAAGCACTTCCTACCGTTATTTTGGGGTTTTTAGCGGGCCTATGGTTAGCGCCTTTAATAGAGCAGCACTTGCCAGCCATAGTCGGCTTACTGGTGTTATTGCCTTTAGGTATTTTGGCCACCGCACTTGGTTGGACTAAATTACCAGCCAGTATTCGCCATAAAATTCCTGAAGGATCGCATGCCATTATACTTATACCGGTAGTGTTATTTATTGGTTGGTTTTCGTTTGCGATGAGCGAAACTGTTGAACTGTGGATGTTTGATGGTAACGTGCGCCAATATTTAACTAACGAGCTTGGCATGACCTTCGATCAGCGTAATGCCTTGGTAGTAGGCATTGCGATGGGCTTTGCTGTAATCCCTACTATATTTTCGATTGCGGAAGACGCGGTATTTAGTGTGCCCAAGCATTTGTCTAATGGCTCACTGGCATTGGGTGCAACACAGTGGCAAACACTGATACGCGTGGTATTACTTACCGCCAGCCCTGGAATATTTTCTGCGGTAATGATGGGCCTTGGCCGCGCAGTAGGCGAAACCATGATAGTGCTTATGGCAACCGGTAATACCCCGATTATGGATTGGAGTGTGTTTCAGGGAATGCGTACGCTTGCGGCAAATATTGCGGTTGAAATGCCAGAGTCGGAAGTGGGTAGTTCGCATTACAGAATATTGTTTTTAGCAGCATTTGTATTATTTATATTTACCTTTGTTTTTAACACCATTGCTGAGTTTGTTCGTCAGCAACTGCGTGAAAAATACAGCTCAATGTAAGTGGAGAACACGACATGGTAAAGCAGTGGTTTAGGTCTGGTTCTCCTTGGATTTGGATGACCGGTGGTGCGGTGAGCATCAGCTTAATTTCAGTAATTGGTTTATTAGCTATGATAGCGTGGAAAGGGTTAAGCTTTTTCTGGCCTTCTGAGGTGGTGCAATTTGAGCTGGAAGGATCAATTGCAAAACAAACTATTATTGGTGAGATTTACGATCGAGAATTAGTACCCAAAGCGCGTTTAGCGGCAACCGGTGTTGATGTTTCGGCATATGATAGGGAAGAATTTGAGCGGTTATTAATTAAAACCGGTAACCGTGAATATGTAGATTTAGATTTTCGTTGGATTTTAAACACCGACATAAAAAATCAATCAACGCCTACCACTCTTGCCGTGTTTGAGCGTAGCAAAAATGGTAATTTTTATGGCTATGTAGAAGGCGTAATTGAAGACGGACAACCCGTTACCGGCGATAAGGTAGCCTCTTTACATAAGCTGGTTGAACGGGCAGTTGATTTAAACGACGAAGCGCTTGATTTACAAAACGGTGATATTGGTCATATTAACTATGAACTGGAACGCTTAAGGCTAAAAGAAAAATCTTACTTACTTGATAATGAGCTTACAGACGAGCGTGTTGCTGAGCTTGCAAAGGCGCGTGCAGAACTACGTGCCGAGTATGCTGTGCTCGAAAAACAGCTGTTTGCACTGCGTAAACAAGCACAGCGCGACCAAGTTATGGTTAAAGATATGCGCGGCGAAATAGTCACTATTCCATTGTATCAAGTATTAGATGTGTGGTTTCCAAACGACATGGGCTTTTTAACCAAGCTGGGCCATTACTTTATCCAATTAGGTAAGTTTGTATCAGACGATCCTCGAGAAGCAAATACCGAAGGTGGCGTATTTCCGGCCATATTTGGTACCGTGTTTATGGTTATGCTAATGGCTGTTATTGTTACGCCATTTGGGGTGGTTGCTGCAATTTACTTGCATGAATACGCGGCTAAAAATGCGGTAACTAAGATGATCCGTATTGCGGTAATTAACCTAGCCGGTGTACCTTCTATTGTATATGGCGTATTTGGCTTAGGCTTTTTTGTTTATATGCTAGGTGGTAGCCTTGATCAATTATTTTACCCTGAGTCATCACCTACTCCGGTATTTGGTACACCAGGTGTTATGTGGTCGGCGTTAACACTGGCAATACTTACCTTGCCTGTGGTTATTGTTTCCACTGAAGAGGGGTTATCGCGAATTCCAAGTACGGTACGCCACGGATCATTAGCACTCGGTGCCACACAAGCAGAAACCTTATGGCGTATTGTTATACCGATGGCAAGCCCAGCAATTATGACTGGTTTAATACTGGCTGTTGCGCGTGCTGCAGGTGAAGTAGCGCCATTAATGCTGGTGGGTGTAGTAAAAATGGCACCTACGCTACCGCTTGATGGTAACTTTCCATACTTTCACTTAGACAGAAAGTTTATGCACTTAGGTTTTCATATTTACGATGTTGGCTTTCAAAGCCCGAATGTTGAAGCGGCGCGTCCGCTGGTATATGCAACGGCATTTTTATTAGTGTCGGTAATTATTACCCTCAACATAACCGCCATTGGTATACGTAATCATTTACGTGAAAAATTCAGATCGCTTGAGCTTTAATAAGATTTAATAGGTAACAAACATGATTTCAGTCGCTCCAAAAGTAAATCAAGCCAATACCAGCTTGAAGTTAGACTTAGACAATTTAACCACAGAGCAAACAGCGTTAGAGATTAAAGATCTCGATCTTTACTACGGCGATAAACAAGCGCTGAGTAAAGTAAATATGAATATTCCAAAGGGTCAGGTAACAGCCTTTATTGGCCCGTCGGGGTGTGGTAAATCAACCTTATTACGGTGTATTAACCGCATGAACGACTTAGTTGATATTTGCCGCATAGAAGGTGAAATACTGCTACATGGACAAAATATTTACGATAAAAGCGTTGATGTAGCGGCGCTACGTCGTAACGTAGGCATGGTATTTCAGCGACCTAATCCTTTTCCTAAATCAATTTATGAAAATGTGGTTTATGGTTTGCGCTTACAAGGTATTAAAGACAAACGTAAGTTAGATGAAGTAGTTGAACAATCATTGCGTGGTGCAGCGCTGTGGGATGAAGTAAAAGACAGGCTACACGACAGTGCTTTTGGGTTGTCGGGTGGACAGCAGCAACGTTTAGTTATTGCGCGCTCAATTGCTATTTCGCCAGAGGTATTACTGCTTGATGAACCAACCTCGGCACTAGACCCTATTTCTACTTTAGTAATAGAGGAGCTAATTAACGATTTAAAGAGTAAGTTTACTGTGGTAATTGTTACCCATAATATGCAACAGGCCGCCCGGGTTTCTGACCAAACGGCGTTTATGTATATGGGGGAACTAATTGAATACTCAGACACCAACACCTTATTTACAACGCCTAATAAGAAAAAAACAGAAGACTATATAACCGGTCGTTACGGCTAATTCAGCCGATATTATGTGTACAATATTGATAGGATAATAACTATGGAACATAACATTAATAAGCATATTTCTGGCCGTTTTAATCAAGAATTAGAGAACGTACGCAACCTTGTGCTTAGTATGGGCGGGCTGGTTGAGCAACAGCTTAACAGTGCGTTAGATGCAGTGAGCCAAAATGATGCTATGCTTGCGCAAAAAGTGCGAGAGAATGATTATAAAGTTAATGCAATGGAAGTAAGTATTGACGAAGAATGTACGCGAATTATTGCCAGGCGTCAGCCTGCGGCAAGCGATTTGCGTTTAGTAGTGGCTATTGCAAAAACCATTGCTGATTTAGAGCGTATAGGCGATGAAGCAAAGCGAATTGCTAAAGTTGCATTAGATTCATTTACTAAAGACCAACAGGCTTTATTAGTAAATATTGAAAATATGGGACGCCAAGTATCAAAAATGTTGCACGATGTACTTGATGCATTTGCGCGTATGGACGTACAACGTGCATTTGAAGTACACAAAGAGGATGCTAAAGTTGATAGAGAGTACGAAGCCATTATTCGTCAAATTATGACCTATATGATGGAAGACCCGCGCTCAATCCCTAAAATTATGGATTTAGTGTGGTCAGTTCGTTCATTAGAGCGCATTGGTGATCGGTGTCAAAATATAGCTGAATATATTATTTACTTTGTTAATGGAAAAGATATTCGTCATACATCTCAAGAAGATATAGAAAAGTCTTTATAATTTTTTTAATTAGTCCTTTTTATTACAACGACGAATTATAATTTTTTTTTTAGTTTGCTGGCGGTTGAGCAATAAAAAGCGTTCACAATCGAGCTTAATACTGTAAAATTCATGCCGCACAGCATACTAAATTGATTTAAGGGTCAGTTATGCAAACTAACGCGTTTCTAGGAGTATTTGCAAAATCTCCTATCAAACCAATGGAAGAACATATTCGAAAGGTTCATCAAGCTAGTAAAGCTTTGATTCCTTTTTTTAATCACGTATTTAAAGAAGAATGGGAACAAGCTGAAGAGCTACGTTTAACCATTCGTAATTTAGAACGTGAAGCCGATGAAATGAAAAGAAATATACGTTTACAACTACCGCGTGGATTATTTATGCCGGTAGAGCGTACAGATCTGCTCGAATTAGTAACCCAGCAAGATAAAATTGCCAATAAAGCAAAAGACATTGCAGGGCGTGTAATTGGTCGTGAGATGATCATACCAAAAGTAATTCAAATCGACTTTTTAGCTTATTTAACACGTTGTGTTGATGCTACTAAACAAGCATCTAATGCAATAAATGAGTTAGAAGAGTTATTAGAAACAGGTTTTAAAGGTCGCGAAGTGGCCTTGGTTGAAAAAATGCTCGTTGAATTGGATGCCATAGAACAAGACACGGATGAAATGCAAATTAAAATACGCCGCCAACTACGCGCAGTAGAAGGTGAGTTAAACCCGGTTGATGTGATGTTTTTATATAAGATCATTGAATGGGTTGGCGAGCTTGCAGATATTGCAGAGCGCGTAGGATCACGTCTTGAGCTGATGTTAGCTCGTTAATTTAAAATCAGTTCAAAAACGATAGATTAAGGTTACACAATGGATATCATTGCATCTTACGGCACGGTATTAATTTTAATTGCCGCAGCAGTTGGCTTTTTTATGGCTTATGGTATTGGCGCAAATGATGTTGCCAATGCAATGGGCACATCAGTAGGCTCTAAAGCGCTAACGATTAAACAAGCGATTTTTATCGCGATGATTTTTGAGTTTGCAGGTGCTTACTTGGCCGGCGGCGAAGTTACATCGACAATTCGTAATGGCATTATTGATTCAACGCCATTTATGGATATTCCTGAATTAATGATATTAGGTATGATTTCTGCGCTTTTTGCTGCAGGCGCCTGGCTATTAATGGCATCATTTTTAGGATGGCCAGTATCAACTACTCACTCTATTATTGGCGCTATTATAGGTTTTGCTTTAGTTGCAGTAGGCAGTGAAGCGATTCATTGGAATAAGGTTGCAGGAATTGTTGGCAGTTGGATTGTAACGCCTGCTATATCGGGTTTTATTGCCTACTTAATATTTATGAGCGCACAAAAGCTTATTTTTGATACGGCCACTCCGCTTAAAAATGCTAAACGTTTTGTGCCTATTTATATGGGCTTAGCTGGCTTTATTATGTCACTTGTGACAATTAAAAAAGGCTTAAAGCATATTGGTATTAATTTAGGCACCATAGAAGGTTTTGGGCTATCTATTGCGATTGCAGTAGTTGTAGGTTTTATTGGTAAAATTGCAATTTCACGTTTAAAAATCGACCCTCAGGCCGATAAAAAAATGCAATTTAATAACGTTGAAAAAGTCTTTGCTGTGCTTATGGTCTTAACGGCTTGTAGTATGGCATTTGCTCATGGTTCTAACGACGTTGCTAATGCTATTGGTCCTCTTGCGGCAGTGGTAAGTATTGTTGAAAACAACGGTGAAATTGCAAAACAAGCGGCTATTGCTTGGTGGATATTACCACTAGGTGGTTTTGGTATTGTGGCCGGTTTAGCTATTTTAGGTAAAAAAGTAATTAAAACGATTGGCGAAGGGATCACACATTTAACCCCTAGCCGTGGTTTTGCTGCTGAATTAGCTGCTGCTTCTACGGTTGTAATTGCATCTGGTACAGGCTTACCAATTTCAACTACGCAAACCTTAGTGGGTGCGGTGTTGGGTGTAGGTATGGCACGCGGTATTGCCGCACTGAACATGGGTGTTATTAGAAACATTGTAGTTTCTTGGGTAATTACATTGCCAGTGGGCGCAGGCCTTGCTATTGTTATTTTCTACGTACTAAGAACCGCATTTGGGGTTTAATAAAAAAGTACTTAAAGACTTTTAGCTTGAAAAGATCTCAATGCCCTAGGTGTTGGGGTCTTTTTATTTGTGGAAAGAAAAAATGACTAATCTTCCGAGTATAAAACAACTGCAGTATTTGCTAGCAGTACATCAATATCAACATTTTGGCCGCGCTGCTAGTGCGTGCTTTATTGGCCAATCAACATTAAGTACAGCCATTCAAAACTTAGAAGAAACATTAGGCTGCCAACTTATTGAACGTGAAAACCGCAGTTTAATGTTTACCACCATTGGTGAGGAAGTAGTTGAACGTTCGCGCAAAATAATTCACGACACAATTAGTTTAAAAGAGCTCACTAAAAGCTTTTTAACGCCGCTTAGCGGTAAGTTAACCGTAGGGGTTATTCCTACTATTGCCAGCTTTATTGCCGCGCCTTTGTATCACTTTTGTAAGCAAGAGTTTTGCGATTTAGAACTGGTATTAGTAGAAGATACTAGCGATAAGTTACTCGATAAATTAGAGCATGGTCAGATAGATTTAGCCTTATTAGCACTGCCGTATCAAACCGATAAGTTTCATACTCAGGTGTTAGCTAGAGATCACTTTAGTTTGGTACATCACAAAGATTACACGCCAGCAAAGAACGTGCAAGACTTTAACTTATTACCCGACGCCAGCGTGTTCTTATTAGAACGTGAGCACTGTATGACCGGACACGCGCTTAGTGCATGTCATTTAAACCGTGTCAGCTGCATAAACCCGTTTGAAGCAGCCAGCTTGCATACTTTATTGAGCATGGTGGAGTATCAGTTGGGGGTGACATTTTTACCGCAAATGGCGATTAATGCCGGCATTTTAGATAATAAAAATATGCTAGCAACCCCATCGGCGAATGAGGCGTACCGTGAAATTGGTATTTTGTGGCGTAAAACAACCGGGCGAATTCGCGACTTTAAATTGTTCAGCCAGCAATTAGAGGTGTTTTTAAAACACCAATGTAGTTTAGACTTTGCTAAAGAGACAGTAACAAGCAGCTAAGATAGCTGCTTGTTTTCATGGTTATGGCTTTCATATGGTTCTAGTTTAGGTAAAAAAAGTAAATAAACCCAAACAACCAGATTAAAGTAAGGCACAAGCCCTAATACAGTAAATACCCGAACCGGATAACCTTTAATGTGTGCATATCTGTAGCACTGAAACGCAATTGCAAAATGCATAAGTAGTAATAAAACAACTAACTGTGTCATATTTATCTCCTTAAACTCTAATAACATCCAACATCCAACATCCAAAAAAATTGTCGTCTTATTTGGGCTGATTTGTAATGTCATGTTTTTTTGCGCTTATCGTATTAATTGCGCGACATTTACTGATTTGTAAGTAAAGTATAGCCGAGAAAGATAATTATGATAGTAGTAAAGAGCTTAATTTTGTTTACAGTTGTTTATTTTTGCTAGGTAGTTGTTGGTAAAACGTTTTATTTTTTAAAATCTTTTCAAGTTCACTTTTAACACCTTTAATAGGCATAGGGCGAGCTATAAAATAGCCTTGGCCGTAGTCAACGCCAATTTCTTTTAATGCAAAAAACACTTCTTCGGTTTCTACATATTCAGCCACAGAGCGCTTATCGAGTGAATGACTAATGTCGTTAATGGCCTTTACTAGTGCTAAATCAATAGGGTCGTTGAGCATATCGCAAACAAACGAGCCGTCAATTTTTACATGTTGTGCTGGCAGTTGTTTCAAGTAATTAAAGGTACTAAAGCCGGTGCCAAAATCGTCAATCGAAAAGTGGCAGCCTAAAATATTGAGCTTTTCAATCATTTTACGCGTAGCTGCTAAGTTGTTAATGCTGGCAGACTCGGTAATTTCAAAAATTATTTGTGTTGGCAAAACCTGATACTTTGCTAAATTTGACTCTATTAATGGCACTAAACGCTCATCTAAAAATGACTGCGCAGAGAGATTTATAGCTACTTGGTTAAGTTCTGGGTAGAGAGCAACATTAGCAATTGTGTTACGAATAACACATTGATCCATTAAAAAAGTATCGTTTAGCATTTCTAATGAAGGAATAAATTGATTAGGAAAAACTAGCTCATCATTTATTTTTAAGCGCAGCAGCACTTCAAAGTAAGCCACTTCATTGCGCCTAAAATCCCAAATTGGTTGGTAATGCAGTTCAATACTGTCTTGTTGTAGCGCTTGGCGAATACCATGCCCCCACTCTAAACCTGTTTGTAGCGTATTGTTATGGGCATCTTGTTTTGCATAGCAATGTACTAAATTCCGACCTAAATTTTTAGCGATATACAGGGCAATATCTGCTTGTTTTAAACATTCGCTCGGGTCGCAATTTTCTTCGGTAATTTGAGTTAAACCAATTGAGCAACTGATTGAGTATATTTGCTCTTCAGATTTAAATTGATTTTGTTCAATCGCGTTACATATACCTTCGGCAATTAAATGCGCGTCAAGCAAGTTAGTATGTTTGAGGATCACTGCAAACTCGTCGCCGCCAACTCTGAACACTAAATGTTCGGTACTTATGTTTGTTATAAATAATTGCGCTACTTCTTTTAAAACAATATCGCCTTGCTGATGGCCTTTACTGTCGTTAATTATTTTAAAGTGATCTAAATCGATATAAATAAGTGCGTGTTCAATATCTGAATGGGTGTGCTGAGGTTGGCAAATACGATTCAGCTGTTGGTCAAAGTAATAGCGGTTATGCAGGCCTGTAAGCGTATCGTGAAGTGCCAAATGGCGCAGTTGCAGTTCCGCTTGTTTACGTTCATGAATATTGTCGATAGTGGCGGTAATAGTGGCGTTATTATGGCTATTTTGTATGAGCTGTAGCCGACATTCAACCCAAATTTGGCTGCCATTTTTATGCTGTAGCCTTATTTCAACTTGTTGTTTGTACTCACCACCACAAAGAATATCGTCTATTGTTGCTTGTAGTTTTACTTGGCTTTCAGCAATACAAAAATTAGTTAATTGCTGTTGTAGTGTCGACTTAACGCCAAAGCCGCTTAATGCTTCCCACGCTGGGTTGATAAAGCGAATAAGCCCTTGCTGATCCAGTTCTAGAACGACAGTATTTAAATGCAGTAAAATACGTTGATGCGCAGAAAATAAATCTCGGTATCGCACTTCGCTTAAGCTCAGTTGTTCTACTTTGTTAGCAAATTCGGCATAGCTCACCATAAAGTCTTCGCGGCGCGCTGCATGGTCGCATACTTTATTTAAAAATGGCGGATCGTATGGGGCGCGTATAAAGTCGGTTACGCCGGAAAGTAAAAGCTGCTCCGCATAATCTGCATCATCACTATCTATAATAGTTACAATTGCTTGCATAGGATTATGTTGTAAAATTTCAGATACTAGCACGCTCGACTCTTCTGCTCTTGCCGCGGTTGCGTCGAGTAAAACAATTGCAAATTGTTGCTGATTATAAGCATTAAGCGCGGCTTGGCTCGAGGTAACATGGGTGATCGAAAAATTGAGCAGTAACGGCTTGCTGATTTCATTGGCTTTAGTGTTAGTTGGCTCTAACAGTAATAGATTTAAACGGCTGCTTTTTTCTAAATGATTAGCGAGCACACTTGCCAGCACTTGCGGTAGCATGTCTTGGCGCTCAAAAGGTAATACTGCATCAATACCGTAGCTGCGGGCAGTAGTTTCAGCTATTCGTTCACAATAAATAGGGGGAATAAGTAAGATTGGGGTATTTTTAGGAGTGTTTAATAAGCCCGAGCGAATCATTCTTGAGAAGCGCCAGCCATCAATTTTACCTACATCAAGGCTGGTAATAATTATATTAACGGCTTGTTTTTTTAATATTTTTAAAGCTTGTTGGCTATCGGATACTTCTATAAATTCAAAAACATTTAATTTCTCTAAAGTGGCTCGAATAGTGCCACGCTCAGCACTGCTGGCGTTTAATATTAGCAATTTAAGCTGATTTACCACGTTTAGAGTACCCCTAAAAATCACGATTATTCAAAAGAGTAAGAGTAATGATATTTACCGCTCAGGACAAGCGTATTTATAGCCTGATAATAAATGCTGTAAAACAAGTGTAATTTAATGAGAATTTATCTGATTTCTTGAGCTTCATAAGCGATAGATATACACTTGGCGCGACTTTAAATGATGTGGATTACCAACTATGCGCGTGGCTGATTTTAGCTTTGACCTTCCCGACGAATTAATTGCTCGTTTTCCTAAGCAAGACAGAACAAGTAGCCGCTTATTGAGCCTGGATGGCCCAAGTGGTGTAGTTGAGCACAAAGTATTTAGTGATTTGCTTGAATTAGTTAACGAAAACGACTTGTTGGTGTTTAATAACACGCGAGTAATACCTGCCCGTATGTTTGGTCAAAAAGCGTCAGGCGGAAAAGTTGAAGTATTAGTAGAGCGTGTGCTTGATGAGCATAGAGTGCTGGCACATGTACGTGCGAGTAAATCGCTAAAGCCTGGCAACGAAGTAATTCTTGAAGGCAAGGCAAAAGCAACCATGGTTGCGCGTCACGATACCTTATTTGAGCTGGAGTTTGATCATAGCCAAAACGTACTCGATATATTAAATGATATTGGCCATATGCCATTACCGCCGTATATAGATCGCCCTGATAACGAGGCCGATCGTGAGCGTTACCAAACCGTATACGGCGAAAAGCCTGGAGCGGTTGCGGCTCCTACCGCCGGTCTGCACTTTGACGATAAGTTAATGACCGCGCTAAAAAATAAAGGCGTACAAATGGCCTTTGTTACACTGCATGTGGGAGCAGGGACGTTTCAACCGGTGCGTGTTGCCACGGTAGATGAGCACATTATGCACTCAGAATACATAGAAGTGCCAGATGATGTGGTTGCTGCTGTAGCAAACACTAAAGCCAATGGTGGCCGTGTTATTGCCATAGGTACAACGTCTGTACGCTCGCTAGAGTCGGCAGCAAAAGTACACGGTGGCAAGTTAGATACTTACTTTGGTGATACCGATATATTTATTTATCCGGGTTATCAATTTAATGTAGTTGATGCCATGATCACTAACTTTCACTTACCTGAGTCAACGCTTATCATGCTGGTAAGTGCCTTTGCCGGACAAAACAATATTATGGGCGCATATAACACCGCCATAGAGCAGCAGTATCGTTTTTTTAGTTATGGCGATGCGATGTTTTTAACCCGTAAATAAACACCACAAAATTTACTTGTTTAAGCTGGCTATTTGCTTTTAAATCAGCATTGAATTTACCGCAGTTAATAGTATTAACGCAGTAAAAAGGGTAGAATCGAGCGGTTAAATTATAGCTTGTTGGACTGTTTTTCCGACATTGAGGACAATATGAAATTTGAATTAGACACGACAGACGGTAAAGCGCGCCGCGGCCGCTTGATTTTTGACCGTGGTGTAATAGAAACTCCAGCATTTATGCCTGTAGGTACTTACGGTACTGTTAAAGGCATGACACCGGATGAAGTAAAAGCAACAGGCGCGCAAGTTTGTTTGGGTAATACGTTTCACCTAATGCTGCGCCCAGGTACTGAAATCATTAAGCAACACGGTGGTTTACATAAGTTTATGAATTGGGATTTCCCGATTCTAACTGACTCAGGTGGCTTCCAGGTGTTTAGCCTAGGTGCTATGCGTAAAATTACCGAAGAAGGCGTATTATTTAGCTCCCCAGTAAATGGCGAGAAAATTATGATGACGCCAGAATCATCAATGCAAGTACAGCGTGACTTGGGTTCAGATATCGTGATGATTTTTGACGAATGCACACCGTACCCTGCTACCGAAAAAGAAGCTAAAGATTCAATGGAATTGTCACTTCGCTGGGCTAAACGCTCAAAAGAAGGCCATGGCGACAACCCATCTGCACTGTTTGGTATTATTCAAGGTGGTATGTACCCAGAGTTACGTGCACAATCGCAAGCCGGACTTGAAGAAATAGGCTTTGACGGCTATGCGCTAGGTGGTTTATCGGTAGGTGAGCCGAAAAACGAAATGATCAATATTCTTGATCATTGTGCGTATAAAATGCCAGCAGACAAACCTCGTTATTTAATGGGTGTAGGTAAGCCAGAAGACTTAGTTGAGTCGGTACGCCGTGGTATTGATATGTTTGACTGTGTTATGCCAACCCGTAACGCCCGTAATGGTCATTTATTTATTACCACAGGTGTGGTTAAAATACGTAACGCGGTACATAAAACAGATACTGGCCCGCTTGACCCTGAGTGTGATTGCCATACCTGTGGAAACTATTCACGTGCCTATTTACATCACCTTGATAAATGTAACGAAATTTTAGGCGCACGACTAAATACTATTCATAACTTACGTTATTATCAACGTGTTATGGAAGGCTTACGTAACGCAATTAGCGCAGGTAAGTTAGATGAGTTCGTTCAGGATTTTTATGCTCGCCGTGGCCAAGACGTGCCAGAGCTTGCAGATATAACAAATTAAATTTTAAAAATTAAAGAGGAAGTATCATGAGTTTATTTATTTCGAATGCCCACGCAAGTACTGGTTCTGCATCTGCCGGTGGCGGAATGGAAATGCTAATAATGTTAGCTATTTTCGGTTTGGTTTTTTACTTTTTGATTTATCGCCCGCAAGCTAAGCGTGTTAAAGAGCATAAAAGCTTAATGAGCGCGATGGCTAAAGGTGATGAAGTACTTACCCAAGGCGGTTTAGTGGGTAAAATAGTAAAAATTGCAGATGATAAAGATTTTGTTGTTATCTCATTAAACGAGCAAGCAGAAGTAACAGTACAAAAATCAGCCGTAACTGCGGTATTGCCAAAAGGCACAATGAAGTCGCTATAAAAATAATAAGGACGACCCCGTGTTAAACAAGTTTCCACTTTGGAAGTATTTACTTGTTTTAGCTGTGGTAGCCGTTGGCCTTTTATATGCCTCTCCAAACTTGTATGGCCGCGATCCGGCTATACAAGTTTCTGGCGCTAAAGGTGCTGATGTTGATCTCAGTGTAATAGACAAAGTAAACGCAACCCTCAAAAAACATAACGTTAGCGTTAAATCAACGAAACTAGAAGATGGGCAAATACTCGTTCGCTTTAGAAACGTTGAAGAGCAGCTAAAAGCGCAAGATTTATTGCGTGACTCTCTTAGCGATGATTACATTTCTGCTATAAACATGGCTCCAGCGCAACCAGCTTGGTTAAAAGCGGTTGGCGGCAACCCAATGAAGCTAGGCTTAGACTTAAGTGGTGGTGTGCATTTCACCATGGAAATTGACATGGCGACAGCCGTTGATAACCAGCTTGAGCAAATGGAAGAAGACTTTCGTAGCGACCTACGTGAAGAAAAGCTTCGTTATCGCAGTGTTCGCCGTGTAGCGGGCTCTGATCGTATGCGTGTAGAAATGCGCAGCGAAGAAGATAAAGACGCTGCAGAGCGCTTCTTAAAAACGCAGTATCCATTGAATGTATACATAGATGATAGCAGTAACGATAACGCATTTTATGCGACTATGAGTGAGCAAAAACTCAAAGAAATTCGTGATTACGCTATCAAGCAAAACGAAACGATTATTCGTAACCGTATTAACCAAATTGGTGTTGCTGAGCCAAACGTACAGCGTCAAGGTGCTGAGCGAATTATTGTGCAACTACCCGGCATTCAAGATACCGCACGTGCTAAAGAGATTTTAGGCGCAACGGCCACACTTGAGTTTCGTGAAGTAGAAGAAAACGCCGATATTAGCGCTGCTGCTCAAGGTCGTATCCCACCGGGTACTGAAATGATCATGAGCCGTGACGGTTACCCAGTGGTACTTAAAAAACGTATTATTCTTGAAGGTAGCCACATTACTGGCGCGCAATCAGGTAGCGATGAATACCAACGCCCGCAAGTAAGTATTACCCTAGATAGCAAAGGTGGGGCAAAAATGAATGCCTTTACCAAGCGAGCTATTGGTAAGCGTATGGCCACGGTATTTATTGAATACAAACCATCAGGTAAAAAAGATGCCAACGGTAAAGCGCTTCCGCCTATTAAGGTTGAAGAAGTTATTAACGTAGCGACTATTCAAGCACGCCTTGATCGCTCGTTCCGTATTACCGGTATTGATAACCCAGCAGAAGCACATAACTTAAGCTTATTACTACGTGCTGGCGCACTTGTAGCGCCAATTCAAATAGTTGAAGAGCGAACAGTAGGGCCAAGCTTAGGGCAAGAAAACATTGAAGCAGGTATGACCGCGGTAGCACTTGGTTTTGCATTCGTACTCGCATTTATGCTTATTTACTACAAAGGCTTTGGCATGGTTGCTAACCTTGCGCTTGCTGCTAACTTAGTGCTTATTATTGGTGTTATGTCGTTAATTCCAGGCGCAACGCTTACTTTGCCAGGTATTGCCGGTATTGTACTAACCGTAGGTATGGCGGTTGATGCCAACGTACTTATTTTTGAACGTATTCGTGAAGAGCTGGCCGATGGCCGTAGCCCTCAACAAGCCGTTCATTTTGGTTATGACAGTGCATTTAGCACTATTTTTGATGCCAATATTACCACCTTAATTGCTGCCGTTATTTTGTTTGCTGTGGGCACTGGCCCAATTGCAGGCTTTGCGGTTACGTTAGCAATTGGTATTTTAACGTCAATGTTTACAGCTATTGTTGGTACGCGTGCGATTATCAACTTATTTATCGGCGGTAAACGTGTTGATAAACTTTCAATTTAAGGAGTAGCCATGCAAATTTTAAAATTGGGTAGCAAAACCCTACGTTTCATGTCTCTTCGAAAAGTGGCAATGGGTTTTTCAACGTTATTAATTTTAGCGTCGTTTATAGCGGTTTTTACTAAAGGCTTAAACTTTGGTTTAGATTTTACCGGTGGTACTGCCGTTGAAGTTGGCTTTTCGCAACCTGCAGATCTTAAAAAGGTGCGTAATGTACTTGCCGAAAATGGCTTTGCAGATGCATCGGTACAATTGTTTGGTTCAAGCCAAGAAATTTTAGTTCGTTTAGCGCCGCGCGGCGATGACGTAAAAGCTGAAGTTATTGGTAACCAAGTTATTGCTGCACTAAAGCTAGCAGACGAAAGCGTAGTAATGCGCCGTATTGAGTTTGTTGGCCCAAGCGTAGGTGAAGACCTAAAAGAGCAGGGTGGCCTGGCCATGTTAACTGCACTTATTTGTATCTTGATTTATGTAGCGTTTCGCTTTGAATGGCGTTTTGCAGTAGGCGCAGTAAGCGGCTTAATTCACGATGTTATTATTACCGTTGGCTTATTTTCGGTATTAGGTTTAGAGTTCGATTTGACCATATTAGCGGCTATATTAGCGGTAATAGGTTACTCACTAAACGATACCATTGTAGTATCTGACCGTATTCGTGAAAACTTCCGCAAAGTGCGTATTGATGACACGATAGAAATTATCGATATTTCTTTAACACAAACGCTTAATCGTACCTTAGTAACATCAATTACCACTATTTTAGTATTAATTGCCTTGTTTATTTGGGGCGGTCAAACTATTCATGGCTTTGCTACTGCATTGTTATTTGGTGTGTTTATTGGTACTTATTCATCTATTTACGTTGCCAGCTCAGTTGCTATTACACTTGGTGTAAGTAAAGAAGATTTAATACCAGAAGTGATTGAAAAAGAAGGTGCTGATCTAGACGCTATGCCGTAATAGATTTGTGAGCCGATATTAACCGCCCATCTGGGCGGTTTTTTATTGCCTGCAGATTGCCATAAAAATGTCATATTCGCTTGCTACTTTACCTTGAGCAAATCGTAATAGAGCTTAGCAATAATGAAGCAGCGTAAATTATTAAATGAAATTTTAGAAAATGGCACAATTACCACCTTGTTTCAGCCGCTTTTTGATATTAGCAGGCAGACCATTCTCGGTTATGAAGCACTCAGCAGAGGGCCTAAAAATAGCTGTTTAGAAATGCCTAATACACTGTTTCAGGCGGCTCATCAATATGGTCTGATTTCAGAGCTTGAGCTACTGTGCCGCTCTAAAGCTATTGAGAACTTTGTGCATTTGAAACTGCAGGGCAAACTATTTTTAAATGTTAGTCCTAAAACGTTACTCGACCCAAGTCATCCTAAAGGCGAAACACTGCATCTCATTAAGCAGTTTGGTTTAGCAGCTAATAGGGTGGTGATAGAGGTAACAGAGCAAGAAAGAGTCGAGGATGAGTTTTTACTACAAAAAACCATGGCACATTACCGCTCTTTAGGCTTCACTATTGCAATTGATGACTTAGGTGCGGGGTATTCTGGGTTAAAACAATGGTCGGAGTTATGCCCAGACTTTGTGAAAATCGATCGTTATTTTATCGATCATTGCGATAAAAGTGTGGTTAAAAAAGAGTTTTTAAAGTTAATAACAGCTCTGGCAAAAGTAACCAATACGACAGTGATTGCAGAGGGAATTGAACGAGCAGAAGAGTTAACTGTGTTAGAAGGAATGGGTATCAACTATGTGCAAGGGTTTTTACTTGAACGACCAAGTAATAAACCAAGTTATGTGCTTTCAGCAAGGCAAGTTCAAGCACTGAGCTTTGCCGCAAATACAAACCAGTTAAATAACTCTATGGCTATTGGTTGGCTTGCAGTAGCGCAGCAAACAATTGATAGCGAAACCAGTTGTAAAGACGCCCATGCGCTATTTGAACGAGATAAATCAATTGCCAGCCTAGTGGTAATTAATTCGCAGTGTCAGCCAATTGGCTTGCTCCACAAAGAGCAACTTAGTGAAGTGTTTGCCGCGGCCTATGGCCATGCTTTGTATGACAAGCGTGCGGCCACTGTAGTAATGGACAGGCAACCGCTAGTGGTAGATGAAAACCAGCTGCTAGATAACGTTAGTCAGCAAATTACCGAATGCGACTTTGATATTCGCCGCCATATAGTGATCACCCGAGGGCAGCAGTATTTAGGCATTGTGCCAGTACGCGACATATTAAAACATATAACAGATGAAAAAATTCGTCATGCGCAGCACGCTAACCCATTAACTATGTTACCCGGTAATCTAGCTCTTAACGATGCCATAGAGCGGCGTTTAGCTGCACAGAAGGCATTTTCATTGGCGTATTTAGATTTGAACCATTTTAAACAGTTTAATGATTTATTTGGTTATGCTAGCGGCGATAGTGTAATAAAACTATTAGCAAATATTACGATGCAGGCGTGTAGTAATACAAACAGTTTTGTTGGCCATATTGGCGGCGATGATTTTATGGTGCTATTTGATGATAATAATGCTGCTACAGTGTGCGAGCATATTATTCGCCAATTTAAAATAGAGTCACAGGTGTTTTTTAGTTCCGAACATATTAAAAATAAGGGGTACTGGAGTGAAAATAGAGAAGGGCAGCCACAATTTGTGCCATTAGTAACACTGGCAATAGGCTTGGTTACTCCCGATTTACACCATTATAAGAATAGCCATCAGGTTGCAGCATTGGCCAGTAATGCTAAAAAATCAGCAAAGCGCTTTGCTCATAGCCATTTGTTTTTATGTCAGCGTAGTAAGCCAAGTAGTGTGGTTGCTAGGTTAGAACAACAAGCAGTTTAATCGTCATAAATAATTTTTTGCAGACAACAAAAAAGGAGCCTAAGCTCCTTTTTTAAACCATGCAATTTTTATTAACGAAGTAATGACTCAGTTAATACAGGGCGAATTTCGCGAATTATTGCTTGGGTTAGCTTAGGTGCGCCACAAATAATGTTACCACTATTGTTATAGTTTACGCCGCCAGCAAAATCTACAACCATGCCGCCAGCTTCTTTTACTAATAACTCGCCTGCAGCAGTATCCCAAGGTTTTAAACCAATTTCGAAAAAGCCATCAACGCGTCCAGCAGCAACATAAGCCATGTCTAGCGCAGCAGAGCCCGCACGACGGATATCAGCAGTATGTACGAATAAAGCTTTAAACGCTTCTGTGTATGCATCTAGGTGTTGTTTTTGCTTGAAAGGAAAGCCAGTAGCTAAGATTGAACCGCCTAAATCAACTGTTTTAGAAACGCGTAAACGCTTGCTATTAAGTTGTGCGCCTTGACCACGAGAGGCAGTGAAAAGCTCACCACGAATTGGATCATAAATAACGGCTTGGTCTAAACGACCTTTTACTTTAAGTGCGATAGAAACCGCAAAATGAGGAATACCCTTGATGAAGTTAGTTGTGCCATCAAGCGGGTCAACAATCCATTGGTAATCTGCATCCTTACCTTTATGCTCGCCTAATTCTTCACCAACAATGCAGTGATCAGGGTAAGAGCGTAAAATGGTATCGCGAATTATAGCTTCTGCTTCTTTATCAATGTTAGTCACTAAATCGTTAGTGCCTTTTTGTTGAACTTCAACTTTTGATAAATCTTCACTTGCACGAAGTATAATTTTGCCTGCGTTACGCGCAGCGCGAACCGCAATGTTTAACATTGGATGCATGGTATTACCTTTGGGTTGTAAAAGAACGTTTATATATTTTAGCTGGCGTATTTTAGCGACTTTTACCATAAAGTAAACAATAAAGCCTAAATACTTTTGTTTGTTTTTTGTACTTGCTTGATGTGCAGGGCATTTTATACAAATTCAGCATTGATGAATCTGCAAAGCGTTTTTTAATGTGTCCTAGTGCTTTAAAAATGTAGCATGTTTTTTACTCTTTAACCTGGGCCCAAGTTATAAAGCTATGAACATGCTTTTATAGGCAGCACATCACATGGGAGTACCACTTTTACCACCAAGCTGGGTTTTTAATTGGTTTGCAAAGCTAATAAACTTTTCTTTAATGGTGCGCTTAATCTTTATTTCTACTGAGCCCATAATAGCCTTTCCCTCAATATGGATGGTCGGCCCTTGATGCTTGTTAAGTGCCACTGTTTTATTTTCAACACTACTAATAATGCTAAACATTTTTGATACTACATTGACGTGTTCTGGTACGTATATTTCATCACTGCCAAAAATACAGTTAACATGAATCGTTACCTCTTGGTGGGTAAAAACAGCATCAGTAAAATCAAGTACTACCGAGCCCATAAAGTTAGTCAGGTAAATATTTTTAGGCACAACCCATTGGCCGCTTCTTTCATTGGAGCCTAAAATACTGCGTAATGTAAAGTCACTCTGGCTAGATTGTTGAGCGCTGTAATTGGGTGAAAATTGCGAATGCTTTTGGGCATTATATTGCTGATCAGTATTAAGGGTTAAATCCTCAACTAAGCTAACAAGGGTTTCATTATTATTTGTAGCCATTGCCTCATCTAAACGCCTTTCAAATGCTTCAACAGAAATAACTCCGTGGCTGTAATTATAAATTAGTTGATCAATCACTTCTTCGCGCACTTGCTCTTGCGGGCGGTCTGTTATTTTTACGCTCATTAGGGTATTCCTTTTATTTTACTATTGTCACTATATAAGCAAAGCATATACCAAAAATATTATTGTTATTAATCAGTTTGTTATGTTTTTAGCCTATTTGTGACTTTGTTATATTAACGATCCATTAACCAAAATGGTAATTATCTAGTTATTTTCACTACTGAGAACTTTTTACCGATAAGTCGGTAAAAAAGTGATGTATACAAAGTGAAGTTATTTTACATCCCTGCCTTAACTTTTTGATTCTAATTGCTTATTAAAGTTGGCCTAAAGCTGGCATTAGTTAAAGTGTCTTTAATCAAAAGGAGAAAGATTATGAAAACATTTAACAAATCTATCATTGCGGCGTTAGTTTTAGGTACTACGGCTATGGGTGCTCAAGCGAGCAGCTGGGAAAATGAAAGTAAAGATGCTTGGATTGATGGTAAGGCTGAAACAGTGCTTCTTATGAACACTAACCTCAATAACTTTGACATCAACACTGATGTAAAAAATGGCAAAGTTATACTAACAGGTAAAGTTAATAGCGAACTCGACAAAGAGTTAGCAGAAGAGCTTGTACTGAGTTTAGATGGCGTAACCGATGTTGATAACCAGCTTACTGTTGTGAAAAACATGAACAGTAAAAGCCATGACAACATGAAAGATGATGATGGTAGCGGCTTAACCGACGCTAAAATTACCACAGTCATCACAACGCGTTATTTATTTAACTCAGAAGTCGGTGGTACAAACATTGATGTAGATACTGACAACGGTATAGTTACTCTTACCGGTACAGTGAACTCAGATGCTGAAAAACAGCTTGCAGTAAAAATTGCTAAAAATGCTGAAGATGTTCGCGACGTAGTAGATAAACTAACGATAGTTGCAAAGTAACATAGTATTTATAAAACCCAGCTCTGCTGGGTTTTTGCTTATAAGTTTTTTAGTTTATAAATAAGGAGAGTACTTATGGATATTATACGTATTATTTTTTCAATCTTACTGCCACCACTGGGAGTATTTTTACAGGTGGGTTTAGGCTTACATTTTTGGATAAATATTTTACTTACGTTGTTTGGTTACTTCCCTGGAGTAATACATGCAATCTACATTATCGCAAAAAAATAATTCATTTCTGTTTGTCGCGTAATATAAGCTATAAGTTGCTTCTTTAAAGCCCAATTTTTAAATTACGCGATATACAGCCTTCCATTTCATTTTTACTTAGCTGCCAGTATTAACCCTAAATTCTGCAAATTTTAATATTACACCCATAAAAAGATTACTATTTAAGCAGTTAGACCATTGATTGTTAAAATAAAGACTTTTGCTAGTGACAAGCCCCTAAAAACTTTTTATACTGCACCCCGCTTTAGTCGCTATGTGGCTAAACGCTTCTTAAAAAAATTAACTGTTTACAGTTATACAAAAAGTTGGCCCCTTAGCTCAGTTGGTTAGAGCACACGACTCATAATCGTTAGGTCCCCAGTTCGAGTCTGGGAGGGGCCACCACTTTTCAAAGCTTTCCAAGTAAATACCTACTAACCGAAATTACCCTGTGCTACTTTTGAATTTACCATACTGAATTAATACAGTATAGTTTTAACAAATCATCAAATACATAACGGACTATAGATGCACGGACGAAAAGTAAATATTTCTTTATCATTAATTGCTCTTATATCTTTATTTTCAATAACTACTATTCTACTTATCTTATATGCCAGAGAGGTATTCGATCAAAAGTGGGCACCAATTGTAGGTGGTATGGCAATATCATCTTTAGTTTCCTTAGTTCAGTTTTTGATTGGTTATAAAAATTACCGAAATAATGAAAAGCTTGAGGATTGTGGTGTTTTAGAGTTTCTTAGCACCAGAGGTGATAGGAAATACTACTCTCGATTAATAAATAAAGCCGATGCTAAATTTGACCTGATATTTCACACCTCTAAGCGTTTCTTTGAAGATTTTTGCGAAGAAGAAGCTGAAGATAATTTTCTCATAAAAAAGCTGGATGGCAATCAAAAACTAACAGTGAGAATGCTACTGACCCATCGGGATTTTCTAGAGCCAGAAGAGCAGCCCTCATATGACATCAGTAAACGAGCGATTAAACGCCTTACTGATAAATATAATCAACGCTTCCAGGTAAAGTTTTATGAGCATGAGCCTAATCACAATCTATTTATTACTGATAAAGACGCAGTAATAGGGCCGTACTTCAAAAATGAAAGAGGAAAATACTTACCTTCAATACATTTTCGTTCAAATGCTAGTTTTGTAGCCCCTTATAAGAAATTTTTCGATACTGAGTGGGAAAATGCAAAAAGTTTCGATTAGTGTTCCGTTAAGACTTCATTTTAACTTAATTGCAATGCACCAGTGCTCGTTTAGATGTAATGGTGGGTTTGGAATGGCTGTTGATACAGGCTTCAAATTAATAGGTAAAAAATCTAGTGTTATTGAATTTAAACATGCTTCTCAAGAGCTTAGGCCTACATTAGATAGAATAGTTATAAAACTTGAGCAAATAAGAAAAGACCTAAAGCTTCCTCATGGTTTAGAAGCATGTTTATATAATGCTCCTCTGCCACATATTGGTTTAGGGAGTGGTACTGCTATAACTCTAGCTGCCATAGAAGCGCTTTTGATTCTCAATAGGTATGACTATACGTCTCAATTTTTGCAAGTACTATCGGGTAGAGGTGGAACTTCTGGGGTGGGTCTTCATTCATATTTTACTGGGGGATTCGTATTTGATACAGGAATACAATCTGAAAATAAACCGCATTTACCTTCGGCCTTGGTTGAACCCAATAAAATTCCAACCTTACTTTTTCAAAAAAGCTATCCTTTTGGCGATATAGTATTCCTTTATCCAAAAGGTATGTTTAATAATTTCGGGCAGCAAGAGGCTGACTTTTTTAATGCTATTACTCCTATCGCTAAAATAGACTCTTTTGAAGCATGCTATAACGCAATATTTATGGTTTCAGCATCATTAGCAGACAAAAATTATGAAACATTTATTGAAGCAATCGATTTAATAAGAAACACAGCTTGGAAATTGGCTGAGGTTCAATACAGTGGTTCTAATGTTAAAAATATTTTTTCTATGCTTGAAAATGAAGATGTTAAGGGTATTGGAATGAGTAGTATGGGGCCAGGGGTATTCATATTTTCTCGAAAAAATAAAAAGGTTATTCGCGATGTGAAAGAAAAATATAATTTAAATGAGATATTACTAAAGCCAAATAACACTGGACGGAAGTTAGAGTATGTTTGAGCTTATCTTTTTTACTTCAAGTCGAATAAAGATGCAAAACGCTCGTCATATATGTAGAAATTATGATATCACGATAAGAAATTTCAATGAAATTACTAGTTTAGCAAACTACAAAGAACCAAGATTATACAATAGACGCAAACTCCTTGAAATGAGCTTCCAAAGTGCTTTATCTCAACTTAAAAAATCTAAGCTTGGTGCAGTTAAGCCATTTTTAATCGAAGATACCTCTGTAGATATTCATGCGCTTTCTAGAAAATATAACTATGAATACCCAGGCCTTGATGTTAAGTATTGGATGGAAAATGCAAATTTTATAGATATTGATTTAGAACTAGATTTACTAGGAAATGATCGCTCAGTTACGGTTAGATCGGATTTAGTTTTATATTTGCCTGAGGTTAGAGAAGAGCCTTTTTATTTTGTAGGTAAGACAGAAGGCAGTTTTACGATTAAAGAATACGATTTTGAATCAAATATCATATACCCGTGGCTTGATAATAAAACTTTTAATAAATGGTTTGTACCTGTTAATGTTTCAACCGTATTGAGCATGTTACCTATTGAAAAAGCAGATCTGTATGATTTTAGAAAAAAAGCATTTGAGGAAATGTTTAAAGTTTTAGATCGTTATAAATTGCTTAAAGAGAAAAGTAAAATTACAAATTCATTAAGCAAAACAGGTAGCTTAGTTGATAATATTAATTGTCACATTATCTATGGATTAAGTTGTTCAGGTAAAACCACAATTGCGACATACTTAATAAATAAGTTTGATTTCCTACACATAGAAGCTTCTGACTTTATGCATGTTATTTATTGGCAACATCATGGATTGGGAAGTGATATTGCGATAGGGGCTTTTGCTAGAGAAATATTGAAGACTTCTCCATTTCTAGTTGCAGAGAAAGTTCTTGAATATATATCTTCTTTTGGAGATGAAAATATTGTGATTACTGGTTTCCGCTTAGTTGAAGAGGTAGAGTTTATAGAGCAAAATCTTTCTGGTAAATATAAAAGTAAAAGAGTCTTAGTGACAGCCAATAGTCAGCTTAGACTTAACCGAAAAAATCAGCGCAACAGGCCTATCGACAGTATTAATGAAGAAGGCCTCCAGGAAAGAGATGAAAGGGAATTGGAAATGGGGGTTGCGAAGCTAATACATGAAAAAGCAAAAGCGGTGGAAATATCTAATGAGAGCTCGTTGAACGATTTATATACTAACTATGAATCGAAGCTCGCTTTAACAGGACAGGGCTTACAAACAAGGCAAAAACATTCTAATTTTGAGAAGCTTTCTCTAAAAGAGTTAATTATATTAGTCTTATATGTTGCTAGAGGAGATGCTGAGAAATCTGAATTCTTTACAACCACCCAGGTCACAGAGATGATTAATAATAACGGGATTTCTAAGCCGAAGCATGTGACTAATGTTGGCAGGTTTTTTAAAATGAATAGGAGTGAGCTATTTGAAATTGCTGTTATTAATAAAATTAGAAAATATCGCTTGTCTAATACAGGAGTCGGTTTTGCGAAACTGATACTTAGAAAGTTTGAATTCCCTCATTAGCCTGAATATTAACTAACCGTTTTAATAATTAAATCCCTTTCGTCCTACTCCTTACTTTAAATAAACCTCTGTAATTTCAGTCCTGAAGTGACCTAGCTCTTGTGATACAGTTTCGAGAGCTATTTGTCTACTAAGCCCCAAACCTTTTAGTTCATCCATTCTCTCTTGTGCGTAGCTATGCCTAAGACCATGACCGCCATTTGAAAAAAAGAGTGTGCGATTAGATGTTTTTGAAAGTGAGCACGACCAGTTATGGCCACCACCAATATCATAGCGTTGCAAATAGTTAATTTCCCTATCACGAACCGTTATAGGCTGTGCTAAACGTCTTTGTTCTAGTTGTTTAGCTAATACATTCGGTATTAGTACATCACGGATTAGGCCGCCTTTGCCTTTCACTGTATAAATACTACCTTCTCGACCAAGCCATTTACTGTCTAGGGCAGGGCGCTTGTCTGCTTTACGTTCTGATATTTTGGCAATTGTTAAAAGCTCATGTGCTCTTAGCCTTGCAGCATAGGTTATTTGTGTTGATAAATTATACTTTCTAGTTTGATGCTTACTAATTGCGAGTGTTTGAGCTGAAATATAGGCGCGAGACTTTTCGATTTGATACTTTCAGGCTTTATTACAGCCAGCGTTTTTTGGCTTGCGAACTCGTTTCGGTAGTTATAAGCATCTTCAATAGTCGTACTTTGTATATCATTTACACAATACATTTATTGGTCTATATAGCGGCAGCAGTAAACGAGTTCTATAATTACGAGTAGTGCTAACTAAGTAAGCCAGTAAATCTACTTTTTATAAAAATATAATGATGTTTGCAACTTGATGGGTGTAACGTTATAGGTTACCATTTGCTGAGTCAGTGACTACATCACTCTATAGTGAAGGCTAAAGGCATAAAGTAATTCAATAGTTAGGCATTAGTTTGTTGATACAACAATATTAAAAAACAAGACATAAAAATGACTAATTATAATAATTGTACGGAATGCGAAGGAGGTGTGGCATGGCAATTAAAAGTTTCAAACATAAAGGGCTTAAAAAATTCTTTTATGATGACAACCCAAGTGGGATACAAAACAACCACTTAACTAAAGTAGGATATATACTAGATGCGATAGATTCCTCTCATCACCCAAAAGATCTGAAAGCAATTTACAGTAGTAAGTTTTCAGAAAAAAAAGGTTCAGGTGAAGGGGTTTACAGTATTGAGGTCAATGGTAACTGGCGAATCACGTTTCAAATAACCGACGATGGCGCAATACTTTTGGATTACCGTGATTATCATGGTAAAAGCATCAAGGCAGGCTAGCTTTACCTACTAGAAAAAAGACGGTTAAAACCTTAACCGCCGTCCTTAGCGATTAAGGAAATTGGAGATTAAAATGAAACATACTAGAAAACCATCACATCCTGGTGAGTTTTTTAAGTTCACCATACTGGATGAAAGAAACATATCTATTACTAAAGCTGCAGAGCATCTTGGGATATCTAGAAAAGCATTAAGTGAGTTTGTTAATGGTAAAGCAAAATGTTCTCATGCAATGGCTAGGAGGCTTTCGGAAGCCACTGGAACTGGGGTATCTATCTGGATTAACATGCAAGCAAAGCTAGATACTTGGGAAGCCGAAAATATGGTACTTCCAGGTGTAGTCCGAGCTATACCTTTATTTAAGTATGCTTAACCACATAAGTAAAAACCAGTCTTAACGGCTGGTTTTTTATGGGAAGATATTTAAAAGGGAACCTATATAAGGATCTCTTCGTAATTAAATGTTTGGTTTTATTGCTTGATAGCTAACATATGTTATTAATTTTTACGGTAGATCTCATGTTCAATATCGTAAATATTAACGCTTAAGCTGTCTGATGCTCTGCAATAGGTTTTTAAACACTCAAGTAGTTGCTCACTTAACATTTGTTTTTGCTCAATAGAACGCCCTGCCAAAATGTGTACCGCGATATGTATAAACCCCGACCTGCCTGCGCCCAGTAGATATTGCTGATAGGAAATGGCGCGTGTTTTTATGGTTTCTAAATCAAATAAATTACTTTGGAAAGCGGCGTTGTGAATTTTTTCTACAAGTACTTGTGGTAATACAGGGAGGTCTTCTGAGTGTTCAATAATAATGTGCGGCATTTAGGCGTTCCTATTATGAGTTACTACATGTGTGAACCTTATTATACCAAATACCAGGTTACTCGCTAACCCCTACAATGCTGAATTAGCATCTTTTTGTTTTGCACAATTAGCCATTAAGAAGTGTTATGGTGCGGCAAAGGTGAATGTATATAGCGTAATGTTTATTTTTTATAACATGTGTTTTGCTGCTGTAAATACGTTTAGTATAGAAAAACAAACCGTATCCCTCTTTAAGTATGTTGGAGAACACGATGAAGTATTTAAAAGTCAGCTTTTTACTCGCGGGTATGCTTACCTTAACAGCGTGCTCAGATGATGTTGCCTCTGTAAGCCTTGGACTATTTACCACCAAGGATGTAATTGTAAATTCGCAACAAGACCCTTTAGTTACTGGGGTAACGTGCCATATTAGCCATATTGAAGCTAATTTAGATTTTTCAGACCCTTCTGATATGTCAATTTCGTGTCGGCAAACCGGGGTTATTACCGCAGAGCAATTACAGCAGATTGATCAGAGTAAATCTGGAGAAGTGGTATTTAAATCATCTAAAAGTATTTTATTTAAATCATTAAAAGTGCGTCGTATTTACGATGCTAAAGCACATACCTTATTGTATTTGTCGTACTCGACTAAAGAGTCTACGGGGAGTCATCATCATGCGTTATCTACTGTACCATTATACAATACACAAGCATGGCAATGGGCGCTTGGGCAAGAGCGAGAGTAAGCTATGTTAGCGTTATTTAAGTCTAAACCATTACTGGCTGAGCAAGAGCAGCAATGGTTAATTGATACCTTTATATGGGCGGTTGAAAACTTTGATGTTGAGTTTTTTACTCAGCATACGCAAATCACTTTGCCCACGGTTGAGTTCTTTCCCGACTCGGTATCGAGTGTTGAAGAAATGGCCAGTAATGTATTTAACCGTGTAAGCAGTTATGCGGGTATGGCAGCATGGCCTATTCAACTAGTTGCACCGCAGCAGCTCACTCCACAGGTTTTTCCACAGTTTAAATTTAGCCAACAACTACGCGGTGAAGGCGCTAAATTAATTGTACCGCCTAGCCAGGCTATTAATATTTCGTTTAATCCAAACCAAGTAAACCAGCCACAAGACTTAGTTGCCAGTTTTGCTGGAACATTAGCGACTATATTAATTCATCATGTGGGCGTACTACCACCGGGCGGAAAAGACTACTTAGCGCAAGCTGCTGATGCACTGGCATGCTTTTTAGGCTTTGGGGTAATGATGAGCAATACGGTATATCAGTTTAAGGGCGGCTGTGGCTCTTGCTATAACCCTTATGCAAATCGCGAGACGTCGTTGAGCGAAACCCACACGGTATTTATGCATGCGTTAGTGAGTTACTTTAAAAATGATAAACGCTCTAAGCAGCATTTAAAGCCGCATTTGCGCGGCCAATTTAAAAAAGCGCAAAAAGAAATTAAAGCATTAGTAAATAACTCAGCTAACCCGCTGTTATTAGCGTATATGCCAAACTAAGCAGAGATATTGTGTGAATTACTTAGACGAATTTTTACTGATTGCCGTAGCGCACTTTTTTGCAGTAGCAAGCCCAGGGCCCGATTTTGCAGTAGTATTAAAGCAAAGTGTACAGCAAGGTAGGCGCAATGCACTTTGGACTAGTGCAGGTGTTGGTGCGGCTATTTTATTACACGTAGCTTATTGCGTGTTAGGCGTGGCACTTATTCTAACGCAGTCGCCCAAGGTGTTTATGGGGCTTAAATATTTGGCCGGTGCCTATTTAGCTTATTTGGGAGTGCAAGCACTGCGAGCAGCTAAACCGGGGGCAAATCTAAATGATGATATTGCCAACAAAACGGTGCCAGCAGAGCCCGTTTGGTTTGCCTTTCGGCGCGGTTTTTTAACCAATGCATTAAACCCCAAAGCCACCTTGTTTTTTATGTCGCTATTTACTTTAGTCATAAGCCCAACTACCCCTGCAATAGTACAAATAAGTTATGGCGTTTATATGGCGCTGGCTACCTGGGCGTGGTTTTCAATGTTATCACTAGTGCTTTGTAAAACTAAGGTACGTGGCTTTTTCCAGCGCAGTGGTTATTGGTTTGACCGCTGCATTGGCGTTATTTTAATAGCTTTGGCTATTCGTGTTGTAATTTAAAACTAAGTTACATTATTTAATTTTAGGAGTAGGTATGTCGCTTTATAATTTTTCGTTTGGTTCTAACATGTCGTCTCACCGCTTACTGGCGCGTCTACCTAATGCTAAGCGTATTGGTACTGCAGTATTACAAGGCTATGAGCTAACCTTTGATATGTATTTTAAAGATGGCTCAGGTAAATGCAGTATTAGCCCAAGTGATGCAGAAGATGCGTTAGTTTATGGGGTTGTTTATCAGATAAGTGACGCGGAAAAAGTCATTTTAGATGGTATAGAAGGTGCAGGTTACGACTGCGTAAATATAACCGTAAAGCTTTTAAGCGGCGAAGACGTTAACGCTCATTGCTATATTGCCAATATCCACGATAGTGAAGCGCTACCCTACGACTGGTACATTAAACACGTTCATCGCGGCGCGCTTGAAGCCGGCGTTCCAAAAGCATACAGTGATGCAATATTAAACCGCGCGCAAAAAAGCGACAGCAACCTAGAACGTGCTGAAATTGAATTTGCAGTACATCAAAAATAATCATAATAAAAAAGGATAACAATGAAGTTAATTAAGTTTGCCACAATTGCTTTATTAGCAGGGGCTACGTTTAGTACCTGGGCACAAGTAGATACCAATAAAATAGAGCAGGTAATTAAAACCTCCATGGCACGTTTTGATGTGCCAGGAATGGCAGTTGCTATTGTTGAAAACGACAAAGTAATATTTGCTAAAGGTTTTGGTGTAACCCATATAAACACCGGTAATAAGGTTAATAAAGACACCTTGTTTGGCATTGCATCTAACACCAAAGCATTTACCAGTGCGGCGCTGGCTAAGTTGGTTGATGAAGGTAAGTTGAGCTGGGACGATAAAGTGATTGATCACCTGCCAGAATTTCAACTATATGACGCATACGTAACCCGCGAAATGCGTATTCGCGATCTGCTAAGCCATCGCAGTGGGCTGGGGCTTGGTCAAGGCGACTTAATGATTTGGCCAAGTACCGATAAGTCGGTTGATGATATTTTAGCCGGGTTGAAATACTTAAAACCGGCCAGCAGCTTTCGCAGCCAATATGCCTATAACAACTTAATGTTTGTTACCGCAGGGGAAGTGGTGGCACGCGTATCTGGGATGAGTTGGAACGATTACATCGAAAAAAACATGTTACAGCCGCTAAATATGACTCACTCGCGAGCAGGATTCTCGCGCATTCCAAGCAGCAATAAAAACTGGGCAACGGGGCATATTCCGATGGATAACCAACTCCATCCATTTTTTGTTAACTACCTAGAGGATTTTAGAGGCGCTGGGGCAATAGCCTCAAGTGCCAGCGATATGAGCCAATGGCTACGTACGCAACTTGCTGGTGGCACAATGCCAAATGGCGAGCAGTTATTTAGCGAAAAACAACAAGCGCAAATGTGGCATCCACATATAACGGCTATGGCGTCTAAAAGCGCGTTTGAGGCGTATCATCAGCAATTTAGAGGTTACGGGCTAGGCTGGAGTATTGAAGATTACCACGGCTTTAAAAAGCTTGGTCACGGTGGCGGTATTTTAGGCATGGTGTCGCAGGTTACATTACTACCTGAAAAAAAACTCGGTATTGTTATTTTAAGTAACCAGCAAGCATTTGGTGCGCTAGCGGCAGTAACCCACGAAGTGCTTGAAGATGCGCTTGAGCTTGAAGATAAAGATTGGGTTGAAGACTTAGCTAAAAAGCATTTTGAAAGTAAAGAGAAAGCATACGCTAATGCAAAGCCTGCAGCGCCAGCTGATTATCAACCGCAACTACCTAATATTAATTACACTGGTACATTGCACGATAATTGGTACGGCGATGTAATTATTGAGCAGCTTGATGGCAAATTACATATTGATTTTACGCATACCAAGGGCTTAAAAGGCTCGCTTGAGCATTACACAGGCAATACCTTTATTGTTAAGTGGGATGAAAAACTACTTGAGGCTGATGCGTTTATTAACTTTAATATGAATACAGAAAACAGAGTGAGCAGCGCTAAAATGCGTGCAGTATCAACGCAAATAACCGACTTTAGTTTTGACTTTAGAAATTTAAAATTAACAGCAAAATAACTGTTTTTGCTATCCCTAATTTGCTATATCTAGTGTAAAGGGTATACACCAAAGTCGCAAAGCCACCTATGGGTGGCTTTGTTATATTATGTTTAATGATACAGTTAGGAGCTTTTATGCGTACCGCAATTATTTCTCATCCTCATTGTCGTAAACATAAAATGATTGATGACCACCCAGAGTGCCCAGAGCGCTTAGATGCCATTAACGATCGCTTACTAGCAAGTGGGTTAGATATTGCTATTGAGCAAAAACAAGCGCCCAAAGCGCAACGAGAGCATTACTTACTTGCGCATGACGAATCATTAGTTAGCTTTGTTGAAAGTAAAATACCTACCCAAGGGCTTGTCGATTTAGACGGTGATACTTGGTTATGTCCCGATTCATTAAAAGCAATTGAGCGTGCAGTAGGAGCAGGTATTTTAGCGGTAGATGAAATACTAGAGGGCAACCTTGATGCTGCATTTTGCTCAGTGCGCCCGCCAGGGCATCATGCAAATCGCACTACCTCAGCCGGTTTTTGTGTATTTAACAACCTTGCTATTGCGGTTAAGTATGCACAAAGCAAAGGGGTTAACCGCATTGCTATTGTTGATTTTGACGTACATCATGGCAATGGCACTCAAGATATATTTATAGATGATAAAAACGTCTTGTTTTGCTCTTTATTTCAGCATCCATTTTACCCCAATACAGTGGTTGAAAATAACACCACGTTAATTAATTCACCTTTGCCAATTGCCAGCGACGGTAACGATTTAAAAGCGGTATTTGAGCAGCAGTGGCTGCCTAAACTAAATGCTTTTAAGCCTGATATGTTATTTATTAGCGCAGGATTTGATGCCCACCTTGAAGATGATATGGCCAGTTTAAAGTTTGTAGAAGAAGATTACCGCTGGCTAACCGAGCAATTAGCCCGCTTTAGCGAGCAGCATAATTGCCGCGGTATAGTGTCGTATTTAGAAGGGGGGTATGCGCTTTCTGCATTGGGTCGCAGTGCAATTGCACATGTTAAAGCGTTAGTCGATTATGAGTAACGCAAATGCTTGCTCAGGTGTTAGCTGCTTAATTTTACTTAGGCAACACTGACCTTCTTTTAGCAAATAACCCTTCACTAAATTCGCTAATTCAATGGCACTAATAGCTGTTTTTGGCTCGCCACTTAATGTTGTATAACTATACTTACTATCTAAAATAATAACTCTGCTTTTATGCAGCTCATCCATCGCATATATAAAATCATCTACTTCATCAGGCTGCTCAGCTAACTCAATTTCATTGTTATAAATAATAATTTTTGGATACGACATGCTTATTTATTGTCCTACATCAAAGGGAGAATATTTGCTCGATTTATACTCGCTTATTAGTGCAAATTTAGGGAGTTGAATAATGCCACACAGTAGCCGTTTTCAAAAAGTAGGTGATATTTTTACTAATAAGGTAATAACCTGCAGCAAGCATACGCCATTAATTGATGCGGTTAAACTAATGCGGGCACATAATATCAGTGCAATATTTATTGAGCAGCAACAACACATATTAGGTGTTTGGACTGAAACTGACTGTTTAAAACTCGACTTTACCAATCCAGCAGTTACAAATATTACCATTAATGATGTGATGACGAGCCCGGTTTTAAGTGTTCCTAGTCAGCAGCCTTTAAGTGATACCGCACTAATTTTTCATCAGCATGGTGTAAGGCATTTACTCGTTACCGATAACAACAACTTACCGTGTGGGGTAATTAGCATTACAGATATTGTGCGCAATCAAGGGCTTGATCATTACTTGCAGTTTCGCACTATTAACGAGCAGTACACTAAAAACATAACAATTGTACCTAGCTCATTAGCGGTAAATGAAGCGGTAAAATTAATGCGCGAACGCAGCGAAAAAGTTATTTTGGTTTTTAATCAACAGCAAAAAGAGCATGGCATTATTACGCAGCGCGATTTATTACAACTGATCACACGCCAGAGCGAGCAGAGTGTGTGCTGGGATTTAGCAAGTCGGCCGCTTTATAAAATAACCCCACAAGATAGCCTGTTTGATGCTTACAAATTAATGTTAGATAGCCAAGTACGGCATTTAGTGGTGAGCGACAATGATGAAATTAAAGGTGTGTTGTCACTCGAACATTTAATACATGAAATTGAAAGTGCGTATTGTTCTGAGCTAGAAAAAGTATTAGTGCAACGAGATTTAGCCCTACAGCACTCGCAGCGAAACCTATATTTAGCCAATAAAATAATTGATTCATCGCTCGACGGCATAATGATCACCCATAGCAACAGCACTATTATGCAAGTAAACCCAGCATTTACCCAATTGACCGGCTATAAAGAGCATGAGGTTATAGGTAAGTGCCCAAGTATATTGAGCTCGGGGCGGCATGATAAAAGCTTTTATATAAAAATGTGGGATGCAATTAACAAAACGGGTGTGTGGCAGGGCGAAATTTGTAATCGTAAAAAAAATGGCGATATTTATATAGAGTGGTTAACTATAATTGAAATTAAAGAGCCTAATAATTCAGATGCTATTTATGCGGCAATTTTTAGTGATATAACCGAGAGAAAGAATGCTGAAGATAAAATTGTGCAGTTGGCTTATTTTGATGAATTAACGGGCCTACCAAATAGGCGTTTGTTTAACGACAGGCTCAAAATGGCTTTAGCTGCAGCTCACCGCGACCAGCATTTATTGGCGGTGATGTTTATCGACCTAGATCGCTTTAAAGAAGTAAACGATAGTTTAGGCCATAGCGCTGGGGATTGTTTATTAACCCTGGTTGCTACGCGTATCGAGGCTACTTTAAACGAAGGCGATACCTTAGCGCGTTTAGGGGGAGATGAATTTGTAGTGCTGTGCGAAATAAATAAGATTGATGCAGTAGCTAGTTTAGCTGAAAAAATACTAAATAACTTAAACACCCCATTTCAATTAGAAAGTGCTGAAGTAGGTGTAACAGCCTCGATTGGCGCGGCTATTTACCCTGATGATGGCCTAGACAGCGAAACACTGCTAAAGCATGCCGATATTGCTATGTATCGCTCAAAAGATGTGGGGCGTAATTCGTTTCAATTATTTAAACCTTCTATGAATGCTCGCTCGCTAGAGCGCCTAGCCATGATGAGTCGGTTTCAGCATGCGTTAGATAATAACGAATTTGAATTGTATTTTCAGCCAAAACAATGCCTTAAAAGTGAACATATTATGGGCGTTGAGGCATTATTGCGTTGGCACGACCCCGACTTAGGAGTGATATCGCCCGCGCAATTTATTCCGCTTGCTGAAGAGCTAGGTTTGATAGTGCGGTTAGATTTATGGGTTATTAATCAGGCGGGTAAAGTACTAACGCTATGGCAAAAAGAAGGACTGGTGGCTGGGCGCTTAGCAATAAATATATCGGCATGTCATTTAAGCCAAGGCAAGCTGGCAAACAATATTAGCACTATGCTTAAACATTATAATTTACCCGGCAGTTTACTTGAGATAGAGCTGACAGAAAGCAGTTTTATTAGCTCATTTACACAGGCTAAAACGCAGTTGCAGCAGCTAAAAAAGCTGGGCGTGCATATAGCATTAGACGACTTTGGGACCGGGTATTCGGCATTGAGTTATTTAACTAAACTGCCTTTTGATACATTAAAAATAGACGCGAGCTTTATTGCTAAAGTCCCTGATGAATACGGCAATAGCCAAATAGTTGCAGCGCTTATTGCACTGGCTAGCAATTTAAACTTAATCGTAGTGGCAGAGGGAGTTGAGCAGCTAGCTCAAAAAAAATACCTTATTAGCTTAGGGTGTAATGTTATACAGGGGTATTACTATTGCCGCCCGTTAACGCAGCGGCAATGGTTTGATTTTTATCGGTTGAACGACTTATCTGCGAGCACTCAACCGACCAGCACTCAGCCTACGGTTACTTCGTAAGAGGTGAATTTTCGAATGTTAATAACGCCTTTTTCAAAAATTAAATACTGACCTTTAATACCTTGTAAAATACCGCTTACTACCGGGTCTTTATCAAAGTTAAACGAGCTGATTTTGGTTGGGTATTCGCTTACCGGAAAGTTTAAATCAACTACGTCTTCATCTAGCTGTTCAATAGCTGTTGCGCCAAATAGCTCGCTTAGCTCATTTAGCTTTGCGCTAATTTGTGGAATAAGCTCAGCGGCTGCAGCCTTTAAATCTAGCGCTTCGTTTTGGCCTTTTAGCATATTGCGCCAATTAGTTTTATCAGCAATAAATTCAGCCAATGCCACTTCTACTAAGCCCGATTGCAATCGTGTTTGCACTTTAAAAATAGGCAGTGCTTGGGTAGCGCCTTGATCAACCCAACGAGTTGGTATTTGCGTGTGGCGAGTAATACCCACTTTTAGTCCTGAGGTATTAGCGAGGTAGACGTAATGCGGGATCATGCAATTTTCTTCTCCCCACTCTGGCTCGCGGCAAGTACCTTGATCGTAATGGCAGGTTTCTGGCTTCATAATACACATATCGCAACTAGCAAGTTTGCGCATGCATACAAAGCAATGGCCTTGAGAATAGCTTTTTTTGGTTTTTTTACCGCAGCTAGAGCATAAAATTGTGCCGCTAAAAGTAAGCGTTAGCTCTTTGCCTATAAATGCATTTAAGTCGACTAAGTGCTCACCCACAGGTAAGTGATATTGTACCGGCTCGGTTAAGCTCGATTTTAATTTACGCAATGTGCCTTGCATCTTTACTTGGCCCCTAAAGATGTTAAAAAGGGGAGTCTAACATTTTTAAATTATATTGGCTGTTTAAGTACAGTAAATAATCGTCATACGCGAGTGGTTTGGCGTAAAGATATCCTTGTGCATGATCGGCGTTCATACCTTTAAGTAAGTCGTGAACCTCTTGCGTTTCTACCCCTTCAATAGTGATTGATAAACCTAGGTTATGCGCCATATCTATCGCTGTTTGCACAATAACCTGATGAGTATGATTATTGGGTAAATCAAGCACGAACGATTTATCTATTTTTAATTCACTAAAGTGAAAGTTAACTAGATAACTAAGTGACGCGTAGCCTGTACCAAAGTCATCAAGTACCACTTTAACTCCCAAGGTGTTCAATTGCTCTACTAATTTAATGAGCGCCTCCTGGCTCTCTACAAAGGCTGATTCTGTCAGTTCAAATTTAAGTAGATGCGCAGGAACCTGGTACTTAATTAAAATATTTTCTACTTTTTCGGCTAAATTATTGATGGTTAAATTTTTAGCGCTTAAATTTACACTAATAGTATGCCCAGGGTGCCCATTTTGGGTGAACCT
Source organism: Pseudoalteromonas sp. NZS127 (assembly GCF_015864805.1). Lineage (NCBI taxonomy): Bacteria > Pseudomonadati > Pseudomonadota > Gammaproteobacteria > Alteromonadales > Pseudoalteromonadaceae > Pseudoalteromonas > Pseudoalteromonas sp. NZS127. The sequence continues at coordinate 104,608 of NZ_JADYWN010000012.1, forward strand.
AATAATATCTTGGCAAGCTTGCTCAATAATCCACAAAGTAAGCTCGTTAATAATACCAGTATGCTCAGCTAAAATTATTAATTTCTCAATTGAAATGCTTTTAAAGGCCGGTTCGGGCCAACGCAATAGCGCCTCGGCGCCGTTTACTTTATTTGCACTAAAGTTAAGTTGCGCTTGATAATATAACGCCAGTTTATTGGTTTTAATTGCCTGTTGCAGCTTAGCGGCCAAAGCCACATCCATCACTTGTTGTTTATCGTGCACCGATGAGCTTACTTTATTAATGCTGTTTTTGGCATTTTCAAGTGCTAAATAGCCATGCTGTAACCAGTAGTCAAAGTCGTCATTTTCATTTAAGTAACTAAAACCAGTAGAGTAGTTAAGCTGCAAATTGAGGCCTTTTATTTCGTACTGTTTTGGTAATCCAGCAAGTACTTTGGTTAACCGCTCTTCAAGCATAACTTGGCTTTGGGTTTTGGTAGAAATAAAGGCAAACACACCGCTGCCCAAGTCGGAAAATTGTGTGATGGCGCTGAGGTCGTTATCAAGATCGATAAACTCACGCTCATAACTCAGTTGCAATGCCAACTTATCGGCGACATGCCTGATTAGCGTGTAGCCTTGTGCTGGGGTAATAATAGTATTGAGCGAGTTGAAGTGGCGTATTTTGACTAAACATAAAATAGCGCGACGCTGCTGCGTTTGTAGCATCATAAAGGCTTGCTTTAATTTGGCACTGTTGAGGAGTTTGGTTTGCTGTGTGTGGGTAGCATGATATAAAGCGCGCTCTCTTTGGTAGCGAACTCTATCGGCAAGTGCCATCGCCATCAGTACTATTTCACATAGTATAGCGACTAAAAAAGCATGGCGAGTGGTAAAACTGTAGGAAATTACGCCGGTTAACTCTAAAGGTTGAATAGCAGCACCAAGTATTAATGGCACCCAAGAGAGTACGTAATACTTTGCCCATCTAAAACCGCTACGCAATTTATTATAAATTAAAATAATACACACAATATACAGCGCGGCCATTATTACAAAAAAGATGGGTGCGGCTATATTTTCTGGTATAAATAAACTACTTACTGCAAGTATAAACATCAACGAAAGTAGTCTTACACTTAATTTATAGCGCCAGCAGTTATCCTTATGGTAGCGTAAAAATAGTGTACAAAAGGCCAGGGTGAAAAAAGCGATAGCGTAATTGGCAAACACAACTCTTTCATGAATAAACAATTGCCAAGGGGTTGGCCATAAATAAAAGCCAAACCCTAATACAGCTCCCATTAGCACTATGGCGCTAATAATATAGCCAATGTAAACTAAGTACACGCGGTCTTTAATACCAAAATAGAGTACTAAGTTATACAGCGCAGCCATTATTAATACCCCAACAAATATGCCCCAAATACCGGTTTGCGAGCGTACTAGGTCAACAAACTCTTTATTGCGATATAAACTAACCGGCGTTTTACTTATACCGCCAGTATCTATTTTAATGACTAAGTGCTGGGTTGCTTGCCCCTCTAAGGTAAAGCGAATATGGGGTACACTGTATTGAAATAACGAGAGATCTTGCTCTTTGTCACCCAAGTTATATGTATGTAGTAACTGTTTTTTATCATTCAGTTGATAAATAGTTAGGTGATCAACCATAGGGTTGTCAAAGTGGGCAACAAGGTCTTCACTTTTTAGATTTTTATTTTTTAAATCAATAAATAACCAATAATTTTGTGCAGTAAAACTCCATGGTATTTTAGAAAAAGGCTGAGCAATTAAGCGCTCTGGTTGAGTCATTAGTTCGTCAAAGCTGAGTTGTTTACTGCTATCAATGTAATAAGCATAATTTAAATAGATAGGGGCAATTTTATCTATTGTGTAACGGGCAGGCGTTATCAGGTTTGATACCAAGGTATTAATTATAAAAAATATTAATACAAGTATTGCTGCGGCTAGCGCATGATAACGTAACGTTTTAAGTTCCAAATTATGCTGTGCTTTTTTTAAGTCCTTTCAAATAGTGTAGCACTAAAAAAGCGCAGACAAGCTGCGCTTTTGATGTTTACATTTAATAGTAATATTAACCAATAGGTTATATTTAACTATTTTGCTCTCTCGCAATAGCACGATATGCAATATCAGTACGATATTCCATGCCATCCCAGCTGAGTTGCTTTATTAGCTCGTAAGCGCGTTGCTGCGCTTCGGTTACGGTATTACCCAGTGCAGTGGCACATAATACACGTCCGCCTGCGGTTACTACGTCATTACCGTTTTGTTTAGTACCAGCATGAAATACTTTTTCGCCAGCAGGGTAGTCAACCTGTAAACCCGATATAACATCGCCTTTAGGGTAATCACCAGGGTAGCCTTTAGCGGCCAGTACTACACCAACGGCTGCGCGTGGATCAAACGCTATGGTGGTTTTATCCAGTTCAACACGATTAGCCGCTTCAATTAGCTCGACTAAATCTGATTGCAAACGTAGCATCATAGGTTGAGTTTCAGGGTCGCCAAAACGACAGTTATACTCAATTACTTTTGGCGTGCCATCGGTATCTATCATTAAGCCAGCGTATAAAAAGCCTGTGTACGGATGGCCTTCGCTCGCCATGCCCTCTACCGTTGGGTAAATCACTTCGTTCATAATACGCTGATGAATTTCATCGGTAACCACTGGCGCAGGTGAATAAGCACCCATACCGCCAGTGTTAGGGCCAGCATCGCCATTGTAAGCGCGTTTATGATCTTGGCTTGTGGCAAACGGTAATACGTTTTTGCCATCTACCATCACAATGAAAGACGCTTCTTCACCTTCTAAAAACTCTTCGATAACTACGCGGCTACCAGCATCACCAAAAGCATTACCCGCAAGCATGTCACGAATAGCATCTTCAGCCTCGGCTTCGGTCATGGCGACAATTACGCCTTTACCTGCGGCTAAACCATCTGCTTTGATTACAATTGGTGCGCCTTTTTCTTTTAAATAAGCAAGGGCAGGGGCAACCTGTTCAAAGGTTTGGTAATCGCCACTAGGGATATTGTGACGCGCTAAAAAGTCTTTAGTAAACGACTTTGAGCCTTCAAGCTGAGCTGCGCCAGCTGTTGGGCCAAATATAGCTAGGCCGTGTTCACGAAACTTATCAACCACACCTAACACAAGCGGGATCTCTGGGCCTACAATAGTAAGCTCAACATTATTTTGTTGTGCAAACTGTAGTAAACCGTCTAAGTCGTCAACATTTATTGCAACGTTCTCAAGTTTTGGCTCAAGTGCTGTGCCCGCATTACCTGGTGCTACAAATACGGTGTTTACTTTGGTGTTTTGAGCGGCTTTAAACGCAAGAGCGTGTTCGCGGCCGCCGCTGCCAATGACTAAAACATTCATGGCGAAAAATTCCTATTTAAAGCGGTTTTTTAAATTTCAGCGTCATGCGGTCACTTTCACCAATGGCTTTATATTTATCGGCATCTTGCTCGCCTAAACGTAAGCTTGGTGGTAGCGTCCATACCCCTTTAGGGTGATCGGCTGTATCTTTTGGGTTAGCATTTATTTCACTACTAGCAACTAATTCAAACCCAGCTTGTTTAGCTATTTCAATTACGTAGCTTTGCTTCATGTAACCACTGCTTTTTTGATCGTCATCGGCGCGTGCTTCAGGCAATCTATGCTCTACTACACCTAAGGTGCCACCTGGTTTGAGTGCGGTATAAAAAGATTTAAACGCACTAAGCGCGCCATCTTTATTTTTACCCATATACCAGTTATGCACATTTCTAAAGGTAAGTACCATATCGGCACTATTTGCAGGGGCAAGTTCGGTGTGTGTAACAGGAGCAAACTCAGTTACTATTACTTTACTAAAGCGTGGGTCTTGCGTTACTTTTTGTTCAAACTCAGAGCGAGAACGCTGATAAAAGCCAGTCGCATCTTTTGGAAAATGCGCGGCGTAAAATTTGCCATTATCTTTGAGTACAGGCGCTAAAATTTCACTGTACCAACCACCGCCGGGCGATATTTCTACCACGCTCATATTTGGCTTTAAGCCAAAAAATGCCAGCGTTTGTGCTGGGTGACGAAACTCGTCACGCTCACTGTTTTTAGTAGCGCGTTGCTCATCATTAAGTGCATTAGCAATTAATGAGTTTTCACTGTGGTTATGAGCCAAGCTTGCTGCAGAGCTAAGCGCAATAGTGGCGACAAGTATAGATTTTAAAGCAAATTTCATCATTTTATTCTTCACTGTTAGTTTAATGAACAATCAGAATACGTTAATTGATTGCAAACAAACAGAGCTAAACTCAAACTTCAGTGTTTAGCTCTATAAGTGATTAGTGGCGGAAGTGGCGCATACCAGTAAGTACCATTGCCATGCCAGCTTCGTCTGCTGCGGCAATCACTTCTGCATCACGCATTGAGCCGCCTGGCTGAATAACTGCCGTTATGCCAGCGGCTGCGGCTGCGTCAATACCATCACGAAATGGGAAGAATGCATCCGATGCCATAACTGAACCTTTAACTTCAAGGTTTTCATCTGCTGCTTTAATACCGGCAATTTTAGCCGAGTAAACGCGGCTCATTTGGCCTGCGCCTACACCGATTGTCATACCGTCACGGGCATATACAATGGCGTTAGATTTAACAAATTTAGCTACTTTCCAGCAAAATAATAAGTCTTTAAGCTCTTGCTCAGTAGGTTGACGCTTAGATACAACTTTTAAATCGCCTTGCGTTACCATGCCTAAGTCGCGGTCTTGCACTAAAATACCGCCATTAACGCGTTTAATGTCTTGACCTGCGGCTTTACCTGTCCACTGTCCACATACTAATAAGCGTACGTTTTGTTTAGCCGAAACAATTTTAGCTGCAGCATCAGATACGCTAGGAGCAATAATTACTTCCACAAATTGACGTTCAACAATCGCTTCTGCGGTTGCTGCATCTAACTCTTGGTTAAAGGCAATAATGCCACCAAATGCCGATGTAGGATCGGTTTTAAAAGCACGTTCGTATGCTTCAAGAATATTGCTACCGATAGACACGCCACACGGGTTTGCATGTTTTACGATTACACAGGCTGGTACGTCAAACTCTTTAACACACTCAAGTGCTGCATCGGTATCAGCAATGTTGTTGAAAGATAACGCTTTACCTTGCAGCTGAGTTGCTGTTGCTACTGAAGCTTCAACAATGTCGTTTTCAACATAAAAAGCGGCGTCTTGATGCGAGTTTTCGCCGTAGCGCATATCTTGCTTTTTAGTGAACTGCATATTGATAGTGCGTGGGAATTTAGTGTCTTCGGCGGCTTCCTCTGTGTAGTCAGGAACCATTTTACCGAAGTAATTAGCAATCATGCCATCGTACTGAGCGGTGTGCTCGTAGGCTGCTATAGCAAGATCAAAACGGGTTTTATAGGTAGTAGAACCTTTGTTGCTTTGCATTTCGCTGATCACGCGGTCGTAGTCGCTGGCGTTTACCACAATAGTAACGTCTTTGTGGTTTTTAGCCGCTGCGCGAACCATAGTCGGGCCGCCAATATCTATGTTTTCAATAGCATCTTCAAGGCTGCAGTTTTCTTGAGCGACAGTATTCGCAAAGGGGTATAAGTTAACTACAACAATGTCGATAGCAGAAATGTTGTTATCTGCCATTACGCTTTCATCTTGTCCGCGACGCGCTAAAATGCCGCCGTGAATTTTTGGATGAAGTGTTTTTACACGGCCATCCATGATTTCTGGGTGACCTGTGTGATCTGATACTTCAGTGACTTTTATGCCGTTATCAGCAAGTAGTTTACAGGTACCGCCAGTTGACAAAATATCAACACCTTGCGCTTCTAATGCGCGGGCAAATTCAACTATACCGGTTTTATCAGACACACTTAATAGTGCGCGACGAATGGGACGATGTGTATCCATTGTAGTTTGATTTCCTCAGTTTATGAGCTAGCTTAGAAGCGGGCATTTTAACTGATAACAACTCAAAAAACGACTTATTAAGGGTGAGCATTTTGCAATTAGCACTTGTAGCAATAATGCAGCTCCTTATGGATTAACCAAGGTAAAACCTTATGTTATGCATTTTTTACTAGCATAATTGAGTGCGTAACCTAAATTTGGCTTAAAAGGCAACGCTAATCTGCATGAATAATACTAACGCTTAGTGATGCCAACCAATTAAAAACATGCGTATTCTAGCTTATTAAATAACTTACTCAGTGCGTTGAAAATAGCTGCTTGAGATAGGTTTACTAGCTGGAGAACAGGTTAAATAGCAGGCATAAAAAAAGCACCCTAAGGTGCTTTTATATAAATTAATGGCCATAAATGGTTATTAATTTATACCCTATGTATTGGCTTAGTATGCGTGCTTACCAGTCAATACAAAAAGTATTAGTTCATGCCGTATTTTTTAAGCTTTTTACGTAAAGTACCACGGTTGATACCTAGTAAAATTGCTGCACGTGTTTGGTTACCACGTGTATACGTCATTACTTCTTCCAGTAATGGCGCTTCTAGCTCTGAAAGAACAAGGTCGTAAACGTCTTGCACATCTTGACCGTTAAGCTGCTTTAAATAGTGGTGAACAGCTTTCTTTACTGCGTCACGTAATGGCTGCGGTTTCTCGTGTGCCTGAACATGAGGGTTAGTGATAAATGGAGAAGTCACGTTTTGTTCGAACATTATTTAATCTCTTTCTTTCTTAGTTAGCTGCTAGTGTTTTAAAGTATTGCTCTAATACGTCAACTTGTGTAAGTGGGTTGTCGATCGCATTAAATACTCGCCTAAACTGACCATCACGGTCATGGGTTTGCAAATACCAAGATACATGCTTACGAGCAATTCGCGCTCCCATTGGTTCACCGTAAAACGTATGGAGATTAGTTAAATGCTCCATTAAAATACTGCGCACCTCTGCAATAGCAGGCGGCTGTAAATGCTCTCCGGTTCGCAAATAGTGGTCTATCTCCCTAAATATCCAAGGGCGACCTTGGGCGGCTCGGCCAATCATAATGGCATCTGCACCCGTATAATCTAATACCTGCTTTGCTTTTTCCGGTGATGTAATATCACCGTTTGCAACCACAGGAATCGACACCGAACGTTTAATATCCCTAATCGTGGCGTACTCAGCCTCACCCTTGTACATACATGCGCGTGTGCGCCCATGTACGGCAAGTGACGCTATGCCATAACGTTCAGCTATTCTCGCAATCTCTACACCATTACGGTTATCCAGATCCCATCCAGTACGGATTTTAAGTGTTACAGGTATATCAACAGCATTAACAACTGCATCAATAATCTCTTCCACAAGTTCAGGAAACTGTAATAAAGCAGAGCCAGCGAGTTTCTTGTTCACTTTTTTTGCTGGGCACCCCATATTGATATCTATGATCTGTGCACCATTAGCAACATTGAATTGTGCGGCCTGTGCCATAAGTTCAGGATCAGCTCCTGCAATTTGCACCGCGCGTATTCCCGACTCACCGCTGTGATCCATACGGTTCATCGATTTTTCGGTTTTCCAAACATCAGGATTCGATGATAACATTTCAGACACAGCAAGCCCCGCACCTAAGCGGCGACAAAGTTGTCTAAATGGTCTATCTGTAATGCCGGCCATAGGCGCGACAATTACGTTATTCTCAAGTTGGTATTTACCGATACGCACTATATTCAATAGGCCTCTTTTCAAGGGGCGCTAAGTTTACGGTTTTTTTAGCAAAAATCAAAGGCTATAAATTGAACAAAAGTAACTTTTTTTTGCCCTTTTCGTATTGACATTTGATAACCGTATGACAAAGCGGTTTATTTGTTTGAAATTTAAGCAGCTTTTATTTTTAGTATAAAATAGAGATAAATTTTATTTTGTAAATAAATGGTAAAGCCTGTTAAATACAGGCTTCAGATGCTTGTTTTAAGTAAAAGCTCTAAATAGCGTTGGGCAGTGCTTATGCTTTTTTAGTGCCACTTACACGGGTCCAATCACCTTCAATAGCAATGTCGTCCAGCTCAATAAAGGGGGCATAAACATCGGCAACCGATTGCGCTTGCTCGGTTAAAATTCCCGACATAGCTATTTTTCCACCGGGTTTTAATAACCCTAAAATAACACTATGCAGTTCACGTAACGGTTGCGCTAAAATATTAGCAACGACTATATCGGCACTAAATTCAGGTTGGTTTTCTGGCAGGTATACTTCTAATTTGTCGGCAACACCATTACGGTTAGCATTATCTAAGCTCGCTTCTAGTGCTTGCGGGTCTATATCTATACCAATCATGCGCTCTGCGCCAAGCTTAATAGCAGCAATACCCAAAATGCCCGAGCCACAACCAAAATCAACCACGGTTTTACCGGTTAAATCTTGGCTTTCTAGCCATTTTAAACACAATGCTGTAGTCGCGTGAGTGCCGGTACCAAACGCCAGGCCTGGGTCGAGCAATACGTTTACTGCATCTGGATCAGGAATGTCGCGCCAGCTTGGGCAAATCCAAAGTCTTTCGCCAAATTGGATAGGGTGAAAGTTATCCATCCACTCACGTTCCCAATCTTTGTCTTCAAGTTGTTCTATTTTATATGTTAGGTTTTGCGCAACTGATTTATCTGCGTTTAACAGCGCTACAACGCCATCCATATCGTGATTAGCATCAAATAAGCCTATTACTGTAGTATCGGCCCAAAATTGCACAGTGCCTATTTTAGGCTCATAGATAGGCGTGTCTTTGGCGTCAATAAAAGTAACCGATGCACTACCAGCTTCAACTAGTAGATCACTAATTAAATCAGCGTTATTAGCGTTGGCGTTAATACGAATTTGGATCCAAGCCATGTTTATTTCCAGATAAAAGGGGGTAAATAGAAAAAAGGCCGCAAGAGCGGCCTTTTTAGTTTTAATATGTATTAGCCGCTTATTATTTAGCGTCTAAAAAGCTTTTCAGTAAATCAGAACGAGAAGGGTGACGTAATTTACGCAGCGCCTTCGCTTCTATTTGACGAATACGTTCACGTGTTACGTCAAACTGCTTACCTACTTCTTCTAAGGTGTGGTCGGTATTCATATCAATACCAAAACGCATACGCAGTACTTTAGCTTCACGGGCTGTTAGGCCAGCAAGTACGTCGTTAGTTGCGCCACGAAGCGACTCCATAGTTGCCGAATCAATTGGCGAATCAATGGTCGTATCTTCGATAAAGTCACCTAAATGCGAATCTTCATCATCACCAATCGGTGTTTCCATCGAAATTGGCTCTTTAGCAATTTTAAGTACCTTACGGACTTTGTCCTCAGGCATCATCATGCGTTCAGCTAATTCTTCTGGATTTGGCTCACGTCCCATTTCTTGTAACATTTGACGTGAAATACGGTTAAGTTTATTAATCGTTTCAATCATATGTACCGGAATACGGATCGTTCTTGCTTGGTCAGCAATAGAGCGCGTAATTGCTTGGCGTATCCACCACGTAGCATAAGTCGAAAACTTATAACCACGGCGATATTCAAACTTATCAACGGCTTTCATCAAACCAATATTACCTTCTTGAATTAAATCCAAGAACTGTAAACCACGGTTTGTATATTTTTTAGCAATTGAAATTACCAAACGTAAGTTAGCTTCAACCATCTCTTTTTTCGCACGGCGAGCTTTAGCTTCACCAATACTCATACGACGGTTTATGTCTTTTATACGCTCAATATTTAAGCCAGTGCTACTTTCAATAACACGTAACTTATTAAGACTACGAATGATCTCAGGCTTAACTTCTTCAAGTTTTGCCGAGTACTTTTCGTTAGCTGCAATTTCTAAATCAACCCAAGTTGCATCCGTTTCGTTATTAGCAAAGTGCTTAACAAACGTTTTCTTTGGTAACTTAGCAATTTGTACTGCTTGTTTCATGATAAGACGTTCTTGAACGCGAACTCTGTCCATCATTTCACGCATGTTATTAACCATGCGATCAAATTGCTTAGGTATTAATTTAAAGGTTTTGAATAACTCACCAATTTCAAATATAGCGGCAAGAGAATCTGGGTGCGAGCGACCTTTAGCTTCAAACGTTTCACGTGCTTTATTATATAAATCACGTAAATTTTCAAAATGAACACGTGCTTCTTCAGGATCTGGCCCTGTGTCTACTTCTTCTTCGTCTTCATCATCTTCGTCGCTGTCGTCATCGTCTTTATCGTCATCATTAAGTTGCTTAGCACTTAATTCTGAACCAATATTAGTTGCTGAAATTGGCGCTGTATCTTCATTAGGATCAATAAAGCCAACGATAATATCGCTAAGGCGCATTTCTTCTGCTTCAAACTTATCCCACTGCTCGAGTAGGTAAGTAATTGCTTCAGGGTATTCAGCAACCGAAATTTGTACTTGGTTAATGCCTTCTTCAATACGCTTAGCGATTACAATTTCGCCTTCACGGGTCAGAAGTTCAACAGTACCCATTTCACGCATGTACATGCGTACCGGATCCGTTGTGCGGCCGATCTCTTTTTCTACGGTCGCAAGGGCTGCAGCGGCAGCTTCAGCTGCGTCTTCGTCTGTCGTTGTTTCTTGCATCATTAGTTCATCGGCATCTGGCGCGTTTTCGCTAACCTTGATACCCATGTCATTAATCATGCTAATGATATCTTCTACTTGATCTGAGTCTATAATATCTTGTGGAAGGTGATCATTTACTTCTGCAAAAGTTAAGTAGCCTTGCTCTTTACCTTTTAGAATCAGAAGTTTTAATTGTGACTGAGGAGTTGGATCCATAGAGATTTTTTCTTCCACTCTGATAAGTTGATACAACAGGCGCCATCATGTAGTTTGCCTTAAAGCTAAACTAGAATAATGTGACGCAGTGAATAGCGTAGTATAACAGTTTAAATCAAATTTGACTAGCTGTTAGTCGCTTTTAACGCTGTCATTAACAAATGACATTCAAGTCTTTCATCGCTATTTAGACCTTGCGTCTTATCCTTTATTAATAGGGTCTCTAGTCGATAATTTAAACACTGATCTTCAATAAATTTAAAAGTATTTTGAAAAACAGTCTCTAAACGCTCTTCATTTATTTGATGTTGCCACGTTGCCAGCTTAGTTAGCGGGTCATAATCGTCAGTGCCTCTAAAAAATTCGAGCAACTGCGCTGTGGTAACATCTTCTTTTTGCAACGCTTGATGTTGTAAGCGTAGTAGCAAACCAATGCCGGCAATATTCATTTGTGCTAAATCGGGCAAATAGGGCACGCTTTTCGCCATTTGCGGGTGTTGAATTAAAATACCGATTGCTTGGCGCATGGGGGTTATTTTAAATTTTCGCTCAATAGAATGCTGTTGCTTGGGGGTTTTTAAGCGATTATTAAGCTGCTCACGAGTACGGCCAATTAATCGCCCGAGCTGCTCAAGAATATTTTCTTGATAAAACTCACTAGGAATTTTTTCAATTAATGGCAATGCGGCACTAAGTAACTTGGCTTTACCCGAATCAAGCGTTAAATCTATTTCTAGGCTGAGCTTATTGAATAACACTTTAGTGAAATCATCGGCTGCATTTAAGCGTTGTTCAAACTTATCTTTGCCTTCGGCTTGTACTAAGGAATCGGGGTCTTCGCCGTCGGGTAAAAATACAAAGTTTAACGCTTTACCATCATTTAAATAAGGCAGTGCATTTTCGAGCGCACGCCAAGCTGCATCACGACCTGCACGGTCACCATCGTAACAACAAATTACTTTATCTGTTGTTCTAAATAGAGTGTGCATATGCTCACTGGTTGTTGCTGTACCAAGTGCTGCAACGGCATATTCAATACCTTGCTCTGCCAGCGCCACCACATCCATATAGCCTTCAACAATCAGTACATGGTCGAGCTTTTTATGTGCTTGTTTAGCTTCATATAAACCATAGAGTTCAAAGCCTTTATGAAAAATACGTGTCTCTGGCGAGTTTAAATATTTAGGGCCTTGATCGGCTTGCATTACGCGCCCACCAAAGGCAACAACGCGGCCACGTTTATCGCGAATAGGGAACATTAAACGATCGCGAAAAAAGTCAAACTGTCTGCCTGGTGTTTTTTCTGAAGCGAGCTTTAGCTCTACCAATTGCTCTTTTTGTTCTTTGTTACGGCCAAGCTGTAGGCACAAACCATCCCATTCACTTGGTGCATAACCTATCATGAACTTTTTAACTATTTCGCCGCTTAAGCCCCGGCCTTTAACATATTCAATAACAGCGGCAGAATTACTATGGTGCTTTAACTGGTGTTGATAAAACCTTGCAGTATGGAGCATTAAATCGTAATCAGAGCGTTTTTGCGCTGCAGTACGCTCAGGTGCAGAGCCGCTACCTTGCTCACGGGGAACTTCTAAATTAAGTAAACTTGCAAGCTCTTCAATAGCATCAACAAACTCAAGTTTTTCGTATTCCATAACAAACGAAATAGCATTACCGTTAACGCCACAGCCAAAGCAGTGATAAAACTGTTTATCTTGGGAGACGGTGAACGAAGGCGATTTTTCGTTATGAAATGGGCAGCAAGCTTGGTAGTCTTTACCGGCTTTTTTAAGACCTACTTTTGAGTCTATCAGGTCGACAATATCGGTTCTGGCAAGCAAGTCATCTATAAAATTACGTGGGATCTTTCCAGCCATTAGTAAAATAACGTCCTGAGATAATTAGAATAACAATGAAAGCGAGATTAAATTTATAACCCTACAAATAAAACCAAGCGATTTTATACGCATATATTAATTGCTATTAAATAGGGCGGGTGCAAATAGCACGTTTGTAGATTTGAACACAAATCGGATACAAAAACAAAGAAACCGAGCTCTAGGCTCGGTTTACTTCAATCATACTTAATGTATGTGGGAGTACTAGGCTGTTAATCGTTGCTTAATTAAACCAGAGATTTTGCCCATATCGGCGCGACCTTCAGCTTTGCTTTTGATTATACCCATTACTTTACCCATGTCTTGCATACCTGCTGCGTTAGTGTCAGCAATAGCCACGTCAATGAGAGCAATTATTTCTTCTTCACTCAATTGTTGAGGTAGGAAAGTTTCAAGTGCTACTATCTCACTGGCTTCAATATCAGCTAAATCATCACGCCCAGCATCTTTGTACTGAGTGTAAGAGTCACGACGTTGTTTAACAAGCTTCACTATAACGGAGGTAATACCTGCGTCGTCTAGTGTTATACGCTCGTCAATTTCACGTTGTTTTATTGCAGCAAGTACCATGCGAATAGGGTTAAGACGTAATTTGTCTTTGGCTCTCATCGCATCTTTTTGCGCATCTTTTAGCGTTATTAAAAGGCTCATTTATACAAGACCTAATATATTAGTATAATTTAACGCGACGTGCGTTATCACGAGAAAGTTTTTTCATGTGACGTTTTACTGCAGCAGCTTTTTTACGCTTACGCTCAGCTGTTGGTTTTTCATAGTGCTCGCGACGACGAACTTCTGAAAGGATTCCTGCTTTTTCACATGAACGCTTGAAGCGACGAAGTGCTACGTCAAACGGTTCGTTCTCTCTTACTTTAATTACTGGCATTAAAAATTCACCTACCTAAATTATGAGCGTTGCTCAAGTTGATCAAACATTGATCAAGTGGTTCAAAAATGGTGCGGTATTGTAATCCGAAGCAACACCACATGTAAAGGATAATATTAACAGAAAGCTGGCATCTAAAACAGTGTTAATTTACTTGGCGTTGATACAAACGACAAAAAACTTGCCCAGCCTTTTTTTCTTTAATTAACAACCAGTTGATTGGTGCAGTAAAGGTGCTTAACTCGCTTTCTACCTCAATGTAAATTAAAGCGTCACTGCTTAGCCATTGATTGTTTTCTAGTAAATCAGCGCTCGATTGTGCCAAGTTTTTACGAAATGGCGGGTCAACAAAAACTAGATTAAATGGCTCATTACTATTAATTTGCTCTAAAAATGCCAGTGTATTGGTATGTTTTACGTGTGCGTTTTGCAGCTTTAAAGTGCTAATGTTTAGCTCAATTTGCTTTGCTGCGGCAGCGTCAAGTTCAACAAAAGTAGCGCTTTTAGCAAATCGAGACAGTGCCTCAAAACCTAAACCGCCAGAACCGGCAAAACAGTCGAGCACATTTGCCTCTCGGGTATCTTGCATTAACCAATTAAACACTGTTTCTTTTATACGATCAGTTGTTGGGCGCAGCCCTTGTACGTCTTTAACGGGCAGCTTTCGGCCTCTAAATTGGCCACTGATCACTCTAATAAAGCCATCGCTGGATTTGCTAGTTACTTTATTTTGTGTTGTTTTTTTTCTCATTTAGCTCACTAAAAATTGGTATCTGCTATCTAGCTCAGATAATATTGCAATCATATCATAGCGTATTATTTTTCAACTGCATTAAAAGTGGTAGTATAAGCATCCTAGACAATAGATTGTGCCTTTAAACAGTTTAAAATAGCAGTTAACGCACATACTATTATTATCGTTAGTTTATCAGAATTTTATAAGTGGTTATTAGCAAGTATGGCAAAAAAAAGTAAATTACTGTCTTGGTTAGGTTTTGGTAAGTCAGATAAAAAACAACAAGCGGAACAAAGTGCCCAAGAGGCCGATAACCAACAGCAAGCGCGCTTAGCAGCAGAAAAAGCTGAAGCAGAGCATTTAGAGCAACAGCGATTGGCCGCTGAAAAAGCGGAGCAAGAGGCTGCAGACAAAATAGCAGCGGAGCAAGCACAGAGAGAGCAAGCCGAAAAGCTAGCGATTGAAAAAGCCAATGCTGAGTTACTCGCAAAACAGCAAGCAGATGCTCATGCATTACAGTTAGAGCAACAGCAGCGTTTAGCAGAGCAAGAAGCGCAGATGCGCCTTGAGCAAGAAAAAGCAGCAGCTGAACAAGCCGAGGCTGAGCGTTTAGAGCAAGCACGTATTGCAGCAGAGCAAGCTGAAACTGAGCATTTAGAGCAGCAAAAACTTGCAGCTGAGCAAGCACAGAGAGAGCAAGCTGAAAAGCTAGCGATTGAAAAAGCCAATGCTGAGTTACTCGCAAAACAGCAAGCAGATGCTCATGCATTACAGTTAGAGCAACAGCAGCGTTTAGCAGAGCAAGAAGCGCAGGTGCGCCTTGAGGAAGAAAAAGCAGCAGCGGAAAAGGCAGAAGCTGAGCGTTTAGAGCAAACACGTATTGCAGCAGAGCAAGCAGAAGCTGAGCGATTAGAACAACAGCGTATTGCAGATGAACAGGCTGAAGCTGAGCGTTTAGAACAAGCTCGTATTGCAGCTGAACAAGCAGAAGTTCAGCGTTTAGAGCAAGCTGAAGCTGAGCGTTTAGAACAAGCGCGTATTGCAGCAGAGCAAGCTGAAGCTGAGCGTTTAGAACAACAGCGAATTGCAGCAGAGCAAGCTGAAGCTGAGCGTTTAGATCAAGCACGAATTGCAGCAGAGCAAGCTGAAGCTGAGCGTTTAGAGCAAACACGTATTGCAGCAGAGCAAGCAGAAGTTGAGCGATTAGAACAACAGCGTATTGCAGATGAACAGGCTGAAGCTGAGCGATTAGAACAACAGCGTATTGCAGCTGAACAAGCAGAAGCTGAGCGTTTAGAGCAAGCACGAATTGCAGCAGAGCAAGCAGAAGCTGAGCGTTTAGAACAAGCACGAATTGCAGCAGAGCAAGCAGAAGCTGAGCGTTTAGAACAAGCACGAATTGCAGCAGAGCAAGCAGAAGCTGAGCGTTTAGAACAAGCACGTATTGCAGCAGAGCAAGAAGAAGCTGAGCGTTTAGAACAAGCGCGTGTTGCAGATGAACTTGCAAGCGAAGCAGCTCAAAAAGTAGAAAAACCTAAAAAAGAAGGTTTTTTCTCTCGCCTTAAAAAAGGTTTATTAAAAACTCGCGTTAATATTGGTTCTGGTTTTGCTTCTATATTTAGTGGTAAAAAAATAGACGATGATTTATTTGAAGAGCTAGAAACGCAATTACTCACCGCCGATTTAGGCGTTGATACCACCATGAAGTTAATAGACCGCTTAACTGATGCGGCAAACCGTAAGCAATTAAAAGACGGCGACGCACTTTACGAGCTAATGAAACAAGAAATGGCTGCAATGCTTAAAACTGCAGAGCAGCCATTGGTTATTCCAGCTGATAAAAAACCATTTGTTATATTAATGGTAGGTGTTAATGGTGTAGGTAAAACGACGACCATTGGTAAATTGGCTAAACAATTTCAAAGCGAAGGCAAGTCGGTCATGCTTGCTGCGGGTGATACATTTAGAGCTGCAGCGGTTGAGCAACTACAAGTATGGGGCGATCGTAATAGTATTCCTGTTATTGCACAGCATACTGGTGCCGACAGTGCGTCTGTTATTTTTGATGCTTTTCAAGCTGCAAAAGCGCGTAACGTTGACGTATTAATCGCAGATACAGCAGGGCGCTTGCAAAATAAAGACAACTTAATGCAAGAGCTTGAAAAAATAGCACGAGTAATGAAAAAAATTGATCCTGACGCGCCGCACGAAGTAATGTTAACTATTGATGCAGGCACAGGGCAAAATGCAATTAGCCAGGTAAACTTGTTTAATCAATGTGTTGGTTTAACCGGTATTACTCTTTCAAAACTAGATGGCACGGCAAAAGGCGGTGTTATTTTTGCGGTAGCAGATAAGTTTAACATTCCAATTCGTTATATTGGGGTGGGTGAAAGTATTGATGATTTACGTGCCTTTAAAAGCGATGACTTTATTGATGCGCTATTTAGCCAAGATGAAGATGACGCTTAAAGCATAGCAAGCTATTAGTACTAGCGTTGAAAAGTGATTAGCGTGGTGTGCATAAAGTGATAGCTTCACCCAAATAGCCATGTTTGTACTTTGATTTTCCGGTTCTGTAGGTGTGGTTTATAACACACCTTTAAAAGGTGGAACTTTTATTTACCAAAAGAGGGAGCTTGCTCCCTTTTTAATTGCGAGGAATACCAGCTTTATTGATACTTAATAGTGTTGGCATAATAAAAAATGATAAATTTTCAGCAAGTAAGTAAAACCTATCCAGGCGGGCATCGTGCTCTTGAAAAAGTTAACTTTCATATTAAGCCTGGTGAACTCGCGTTTTTAACCGGCCACAGTGGCGCGGGTAAAAGTACGCTGTTAAAACTAATTAGCCTAATGGAACGCCCTTCTGCTGGAAGTGTGTTTATTAACGGTATAGATTTAAACAAGGTAAACTCACGGCAAATTCCTTATGCCCGTCGCGACATCGGCATTATATTTCAAAACCACCGCTTATTAGAGCGCTACACTATATTTGATAACGTAGCACTGCCCTTGATCATTGAAGGCACACACCATAAACAAATTGCAAAGCGTGTGCATGGCGCACTTGATAAGGTAGGCTTGATTGATAAAATTAAATGCCACCCATCTATGCTCTCTGGTGGCGAGCAGCAGCGTGTGGGTATTGCCCGCGCAATTGTTAACGCCCCGCCAATATTATTAGCAGATGAACCTACGGGTAACCTAGATCCTGAGCTTTCAATGGAAATATTACGTCTTTTTGAAGAGTTTAATAACCATGGAACAACCGTACTTATTGCTACCCACGATCTAGGATTAGTGGCCCGGATGAAGTATCGCAGCTTAACCCTAAAAGATGGTCGTATGATTCAAGATCCGTTAGCCGAGGGCGCATTATGAGTTTACTTTTTAAAAGTCGTCAAAATAGTAACGATAAACAAAAAAAATCAGTATTTGCTGGCGGTTACTTTTTTATTATTAATATTTTTCGCCAAGGCGTACATAGCTTAGGTGAAATGTGGCGTACACCTCTAGCGTCGTTAATGACTATTGCAGTACTGGGTTTGAGCTTAACCTTGCCAGCTAGCTTATACTTAGTGGTTAAAAATGTGCAACAGGTAAGCAGTGGCTTTGAAGAGGCCAGCGAGATTTCTTTGTTCGTAAAAGAAAGCATGAGCGAGCAAGAAACCCAAACCTTAGTAAAGCGCTTAGCACTTTACCCAGAAGTAGAAAGCGTGACCTTTATTTCCAAGCAGCAAGCTCTACAAGAGTTTAAGCAAGTATCTGGATTTGGTCAGGCGTTAAGCTATTTAAATAGCAACCCGTTACCCGATGTAGTACTCGTTATACCAACATCGCGACACAGACAACCTAATGCCGCAAAAGTACTTTTAACTAAGCTTGAAAGTGAGCGAGAAGTTGATTTTGGCAAGCTCGACATAGCTTGGCTAGAGCGTCTAAATGCATTGCTAAGCTTATTAAAAGAAAGTGTTATTACTATTGCGCTGCTACTGCTTACCTCGGTAACGCTAATTATAGGCAACACTATTCGTTTATCTATTATGGATAAGAAAGAAGAAATACAAGTAATGAAGCTGGTAGGCGCTACTAATACTTTTATTCACGCCCCCTTTTTATGGACCGGGATATGGTATGGCGTTATAGGCGGATTATTTGCGTTTATATGTGTAGCGCTAATGATGTGGTGGCTATCAACTGCCGTTAGCAGTGTGGCAAGTGTTTACCAAACTAGTTTTTCTTTAATTGGTTTAACCTTAAAAGAATTTGGCTCGCTGGTACTGCTTGCTACTAGCTTAGGATTTATTGGTTCGTACTTATCGGTTAATCGTTATATAAAAGAAATTGAGCCAGATAAAGTCTGACATAAAATGGTCACACTTTTATATTACTCTTTTTAAAGCAGTTTTTATAAAAGTACTTTAAAGCTATAGCAGGGCTTAATTCATCACTTATTCAGTCGCTTAGCGTAGACTTAAAAAATACAAAAAAACCACTTGATTTATACTTAAGAAAAGTTTTAAATTGGGGTTAGCACTCTTAGGTAAAGAGTGCTAAGATGGTTTCAAATGTTTATCACCGAGGTGAAAAATGAGTAAAGATTTATACGCAATGGCACTTACAGTTGGACAGCAAAGCGCAAGCATGGACGGTTACCTTCAAGCGGTAAGCACTATTCCTATGCTTAAAGTAGAGCAAGAACAAGAGCTGGCAACACGTCTTCAGGAAGAAGGTGATCTTAGTGCTGCAAAGCAACTCATTATGTCGCACTTACGCTTTGTAGCGCACATTGCAAAAGGCTACTCGGGTTATGGCTTGCCACAAGCAGATTTAATCCAAGAAGGTAATATTGGCCTGATGAAAGCGGTAAAGCGTTTTAACCCAGAAGTGGGTGTGCGTTTAGTATCGTTTGCAGTGCATTGGATTAAAGCAGAAATTCATGAGTTTGTACTTAAAAACTGGCGCATCGTAAAAGTTGCTACCACTAAAGCACAGCGTAAATTGTTTTTTAACCTTCGTAAAAATAAAAAACGTTTAGGTTGGTTTAACCAAGCAGAAGTTAGCACAGTAGCTAGCGAGCTAGGTGTAAGTGAAAAAGAAGTACGTGAAATGGAATCGCGCATGAGCGGCCAAGACATGGGCTTTGACCTGACAGGTGATGACGACGACAGCGCACCAAGTAGCACCTATTCACCAGTACAGTATTTAACTGATGGCACTGCTGATTTAGCTGACGATATTGAGCAGCAACAATGGCAAGAACAATCACATACTCGTTTGTTTAGCGCTCTTAAAACGCTAGACGAACGCTCGCAAGACATTGTAAGCGCACGTTGGTTAACCGATGATAAAGCAACGCTACAAGAGCTTGCCGAAAAATACAGTGTATCGGCTGAGCGTGTTCGCCAGCTAGAAAAAACAGCGATGAAAAAGCTACAAGCTGCAATGGTGTAAACCTAACCATTTAGCGAACAACAAAAAAGCCCCGCATATAAAATGCGGGGCTTTTTGTTGTTCGGATAAAAATTGCAAAATAGCAGTTTTCAGTTAAATATAAAAAGCGACTCGCTGTTAAAATGAAACACAGTGCTTAGCTGGCCTTTTATCCTAAGTACTGCTTTTGCTTTGCACACCACTTTTAGTTGCTTCGCTATACCACAGCTCCATAAAGCACTCAGTTAATTTATGCTCTATTTCAAGTGCTTTATCGGTTGGGCAAAATAGGGTGAAGCTTGCTCTAAATTCTCCTAACTCAGTAGTACCAAAGTGAATTTCGGGTTCTGGGCCTGAAATCTTTGCATCTAACTTTCTTTCAATAATAGAGTTATATCTACTTGCTACTTCTTCAAACTCTTCGCAGTAATGCTTGGCTTTATTACTTAGAGTTTCGTAAATAGGGTACGGATTAAAGCTGTCTTTGCGCACAATATTAAAATGATGAGTAGCGAAGCGTTTAATAAAGTTTAAGTTTTTTATTGGGCTGGTAATTAATTTGTTATTAGGGATATATATTGTTTTTCTAGAGAATTGATAAGTTCTCATATCAATTTCATGTAAGGTGGTTTTAATCCAGTTAGTCTCTGCTACTTCGCCATAATATTCACCAACTTGTACCCAGTCGCCTATTCTAAATGGGCGGGTTGTCACTAAGTAAAAAAAGCCAATTACACATTGAATAAACTCTCTAGTGGCAAGCACAATAGCAACGGCAAAAGCGGCTATAGACAGTGCGAAGTTTTGAATCTCAGTCGACCATATAAACAGCAGTAACAAAACCATAGTAAAGTTAATAAAGTGCTTAATATTGTGAGCAATATAGCGAATATCTTTTTCTTTTTTTTCTGCTCTATATCTCGCCAACTTATCAACAAGTACTTTTAAACTAAATGCGATAGTGAGTACTACCACTGAGATAAGAACTGGATGTAGTAGTATGTCTTTGATAATAAAACCCCTAATCGGTATAAGTTTAAAGTAAGTAATAACAGCTAGGTTTTTAAATAATAGGCCCTAGGTTCTAGGGAAAAACACCGCGCTAAACCTAAGCACGGTGTTTTTATATTTTGCTGATTTTGGACAACTTAAGCTAACAGTCGCCCTGAGCTGTTATCTCATGGTAACATATTACTCTGTACATCCAAATCTGGAAACACTCTGGAAATCTACACCCCACCTAGTCTAGGAGACTTTTCCAGAAAAAGTGAAAAATTGCAAAGAAATTTGGACTTTTTTATGGTCTGGAAAACGGTTTTCCAGATTTTGTACTTTCCATTTATCAATGGTTTCACCGTTTGGCTATATTTTTAATTTCAAAAACACCAAGCTGTTATTTCTTCTAGCTTAGTAGGGCTGTTTGCTGCTTTTAAATTTTTCATTAAAGTATCACGCACTTTTTAAATAAACATTGTTTCATCAAATGAGAAAACTTTTTTTAAAAATTCGCTATTTGTATATACACAATGTATTGGCTAAGAGTTGCTCTGAGCATAATGGAACAGCAATTCTTTAATACCGAAGCCTAAATCTTTTTTATTTCAATGCTTAATGTTGAGTTCAAGCTAGTTTCAGATGGGTCAACCTCAGAAAAACATTTTTTTAATCTGATTTTATAGTTTTGCTCAATTCCCCAATCGGGTATCAACTCATTTGCTATTTCTTGATTTAATAGCTGTAATCCCACTCCTTCCAGTTTATTACTTAGACGAGTAACTTTCGCTAACTGTTCAGTGCAACGTGAGTCAGTAATATTCTCCGCCTGTAACATTAATCTTAAAAGCTCACCCAATACTTTTGCTGAGAACCCAACTGGGATTGGCCATATTCTCCCATCTTTTTCTACTAATTTTGTTTTTTTATCAACGGCAGCCTCTAGCCATGAAATACATTTGTTGAAGATCGCATCAATTAGATAGTCGTAGCGCGTTGACAGGTTATCAGACTGATTAGCAGTAGATGATGGCTGATATTTCTTAATTATATGGTCAAGTAAAGTATAGTAATACCTAAGCCACATGTGATCAGGATAGTTGGTGAAGATTGCCCTCTGTACCATTATGTCAAAAAAATGCAGTGTAATATAAATAGGGCATACCCAACGCTCTTCTTCTTCATATGACCAGTGATAGGGTTGGTTATAGTGATTTTTATCACCGCCTGTTTGTTTGGAAATATATTTAGCGGCGCTTGTGAGTTACAACGAAAAAAGCAACTAAACAGCGTTATTTTGTACTAATGATTTATTTTATTACTTGTTTAACTAAGATGTTGAAATATCTATGGATCTTGCTTTTTATTTATAGGTACAAGTTAACGAGTGGAAAAGCGTTACTGTGTGCCTACGAAAAAATGATTTTAAATACATAACAGCGTTGTAATATAAAATTGACTAAAAGAATAAGTTATTGAAATATCATGGAATTTAAAGTTACAAAGGTGGTACAAGGTACAATTTTGTAATGTAATTCACAGCGCTGTCTCCAATAGGTTTCCAAATTTGTTGCGTTTCAGCAAGCTTTAAATCTTTCAGATAAAAGGATAAAAGTGGATTAGTCGGTGAGATATCATAGCCCGTGAACATACTAATTTGCTGTGTATCACGGACTTCGCGATACAGTGTACTCTCAGTGTCTATCATTAAAGATTCTAAAAAATCATCACTAAATTCTTCCGAAATGTTCAAAGGTAGCAAAGTTAATTCCATACACGCTTGAGGATTATGTAGCGAATAGTATCGAATAAATGATTTTGTACTTAATAAACTTTTTAAGCCAGATACTGAACACTCTCTTAGCTTTGTTTTAGAAGGTAATACCCAATCAATGATCTTAGTTCCGATTCTTCTTATAAATGATGATTTGTATTGCTTCCCCTTTAGCAAGGATTCGAACTCATCTCGATGAGCATTTGGTAGTTTACTGCGAAGAGCGTCATACCACTTGTCTTTATGGATAAAACAAAATTGATTATAATAGTTATCAACTAGATAACTCAGTTCTTTATACTTCCTTTGGCGAAGTAATTGGAGTGATATTTTGTTCCAAGATTTTATGCGGGAATGTGGAAGCCTTTTATTTAGCAGTTTAAAGGTTAGATATAGCAATACCATTAATATCGTAGAGAAAATTACGAGGTTGGGGGTTAACCCCCAAAGCCAAGGGAGCGGAATTGTTATGTTAAAGTGCGATAAAACAGGTAAAAAGGTAACGTATAGGCTAACTACTAGTGCGCTAAAAAGTAATAACTTATCCAGTAGACCTATTCGAAGAAACAAATCTATCCTTCTCTCTTCAGATAAGAGTGTGTAGCCTGCAACTAAAATTGTTATGACTGCTAATATATTTGCTTCCATTTGTAAGCCTTTTGGAAGGTGATAAATTGGTTTGCGTAGTAGCTATTATTGATAACAGGTTACTGATTGATCCCTGCAATCAACAGACAACACAAAAACATTATTTAAGCAATTATTTGGACATTAAAATACTAAATAATTTTTTAAATTTGATAGAGGATGTCACTGACGAACGATTCCCTAATTTATCTAATATAAAAAGTCCCGATGTCCACATTGGAACTTTAGCTGATAACATTAAATTATCTTGTGTGGCATGCATTACAACAATAATAGCAACCATCAATATTATGAGATGAATAACTTCTCTTAGCAGATGCAACTGCATCAGTACAACTATAGAAGTTACCTAAATCTATACGATTTTGATAGTCAGGCAAATGATTACAAGTTTCTTCATTATGAACTTCATGATAACCATCTGTTTGTGCATTTTTGTTAATGATATATTTAGCCATTAGTAATAACCTTATCTTCCACAGAAGAATAAAATGACTACTCCAAACTTAATATTCCAAAATAATATTTTATTTTAAGAAAATTATTGCATATATTTGTAACCGCAATTCAGAATAGCCTTATTTTGAATTAGAGAAGTAACATGCCTAGTCCGCCAAGATTTGCATGTTTCTTCTCGCCCACCCATCTAAAACACATCATATGGTATGTTTTTACTATGGATAGACACAAGATAATGAGGTTTCTTTTATATTACAACCCCAAAACTTTCAATTTTTCCTGTAAGTATAACCAGTATATTTTGAGTTAGTAATTGTTAACTTATTGTAGCTTTTTTAATCGACTCTTAAAGAAACGCAACTGTTTTTTAAGTATATTTTTACTATATAGAATTTTTCCCACTAAAAAACTTTCCTTTATCCTTAATTGTTATTAGTGCACCTTAGTCTCCTTGCCTTATAACGCCTCAATAATATGCTAAGCTAGTTTGTCTGTTTTCTTGTTCTGTTTGCAATCCCAAGCAACACTTATAATCTAGATCTTACAAGGTATGCTACCTTGTAAAGTTGGTTATCATCAACGTCTGTTATTCTCATAGCGGCCTGTCAGATTAAATTCAAACTTATCCACTTAAACTGTCAGATCAGATATGAGCTATTACAGCTCATTTTACAGCTCATTTTGTTACAGCTCATTTAGTATTTACCTTTATAGGTATGCACATTCATAACGAATTAATTTATTGCTAAACTTCAATGAAGGGGGTCTTCAAAAGTAAAGGCTCCTTCTTCTAAAATCTCTAAATCGAAATACATCTCTGTTTGAATTTCCACCATAGGCTCATTTGAGTCATTTAATGATATAAATAATGGGGAGCTCCCTTCTGAGCAAAGGTTTTTGGTTATTTTAAGCTTTACTTTCGAGCAGTCTACTAACAAGTGACTATCAACACTAATTGCCAAGATATTTTTATGTTTTTCATTTTTCCAGTATATTGAGCCACTTCGTCTAAACCCAAGTTGTTGCAAGTTCTTTTGTGGTGAAAAATATAGGGCAGGATTTTCTTTGGGCAGCGAAATTTTTTGCTGCTTTTGTTCTGTGACAAATGATAAGCATGCTTCGTAAAATGAATCAATAAACCCAGAGTGAGTTTTTCGACTCATGTATGGTGAGTATGCACTAAAACTATTGCCTGTTATTAAGCGCGCTCTCTCAACTGGAAATTTTGAACGTGTAGCTCTGCTCTTGCCTATCTTATGGCTATAGCTAACATCTATTACGCCAGCTAAACTAAAAATATTACCCCAGCCATTTTCAATAGATTCTTGAAGTACTTGCCATTTTTTTTCATTAATCTTAGAGTGGGTTATTAATTTCAATTTCCGCTTTTCTAAGTTTTGTATAGAGTCCCTAAGGTTGTTACAAACACTGGTAACATGAGGGTTCCAGCTTCTTAGGCTTCTAATATATCGCTCTTGTTTCAGAAGAGATTCCAAAATATCAAGTTGTGTTGCAAGCTCGCCAAAATGGCCTGAAGTATAAATTAATTTAGGCTCTTCACCTTGCTCAGTAAAAAAGCATAATTGAAACAGGAATGCTCTGTATGCATAAGTTTTTATTGCATGTCTTTCTTTGAACCTCCAATAATGTTCGATTTGCAGATAATCAGCAAAGATAAGGTTTGCTAGTTCATTTGAACTATGTGCCAACAGCGTTTCTCCACAGTAATTTGCATCAGCTTCCTTTGGTTGTTTCCAATACAAGCATGCATAAAACTCAGTCCACCTTTCATAATATGCTAGTCTTGCAGTGACGTCCCATCCCATTCTTTTAACAAGCTTAAAGTGTATACATTCAAATATCTCGTCAAGTTTTATAGCTGATAGAACATTTTGTAGCTGTAGTTCATTGAGTGGTTTTGATGTTGAGCCATTTTTATATTTTTTGAAAGCTTCACCGTTAGATAATGAATTTATTTTATCCGCTATTTCATCAATATTATCTATGCAGAATATTATTTTGTTAAAGCTTAGCCAGAAACTTTTTAGCCATTGTGTCTCTTCATCAGGTGTATGAACGTAGTAATGCTGTTGTTTTTGCCCATAGCTCACGGCTTGTGAGATGTTTTTTATAAAAGAGATAACCTTGTGTGGATGAGACTTCGATATTATGTCGAAAATATCTGTAGCTAACTTATGAAACTCTAACAGTCCCTTTGTTGAGTTTTTTAAATCAAGTTTATCTGACGCATAAAATAGGTTATGAAACCATTCACATTCAAGAATTAAATCAATACCGTTTGTTGTCTGATAACCTTGCCAACGAGCTAACTCATATAGATCCAGTGTCCAACATATTTTTGAAGTTGTTTCATCGCGCAATGAGTCTGATGTAATTAATTGACGCTCTGGGTGATACACAATCCAAGACATGACATCAGCTATCAGGCGTTGAGTATGAAAAGACATGGAGATATCTTCGTTTTTTCTGGCATGTCGAACAAGTCTTAATAGTGTGTTCCAATAATTTTTTATAACAGCTAAATCATTAGTAGAGAGCTTGATCGTTTTGGTTTGCCTGCTGCTATCAAATCTAAGCCTGATAGTTGCATGAAATTGATACAGGACTTCTTTAAAATCAAGGTCCCAACTACGTTGTTCTATATTATAAATTAGCAGTTCGAGCCCTGCATTTATGCTATCAATCTCTGCTAAATAACTTCTTTTTTTGTAACTATTCACCAAGACAAATTATTTTCTAAGGATCTTTTTTAGCTATTGACTGATCCTGCCAGTATGCCAAGCTAGAGCTATTACCCTATCGCTCTAGCTTTAATGAATTTAAACAG
>NZ_JADYWN010000013.1:0-126159 GCF_015864805.1 Pseudoalteromonas sp. NZS127
CCTCGCTTTTTTTCCAAAGTTTGGAAAAGAAATCCAACTCTTGGTAGTAGCAAATTTTTTGTTTATTCTGTAACTTAAATAAGTTAATCGCTAAGGCTTTATTCCACAAGAATCGACAATTCCCCGCATATTGCGCCATTTTAGCGTTAATATAGGGTGTTGTTTTTAAACGAAATTTATAAGCTTTGCGAATAACCATACTGTTATTATATACAGTTAATCAAAAAGGAACAACCCACTTAGTCGCTTCGCGACTATTGCCTTATATCACCGACCTAAAGGAACGGTGTTTTACGGCAAAAGTTGATAAANACTATTGCCTTATATCACCGACCTAAAGGAACGGTGTTTTACGGCAAAAGTTGATAAAAGAGAGTTTATAATTGCTGTAATAATAAATCCCTTAACCAGAGTTCAAATTAAATAATTTAAAGGACTTATAAATAGTTACAGTCCATAATGGTTTTTCTGTTACGTTATAGTTACGTTAAAGCTAAGTGATTGAAGTAAGGAAGGTCATAATGCAAGTAAAGCAACTCCCAAGTATAACTTTAACTGGTTTAAAGGTAAGAACGTGTAACGCCGATGAAATGAACTCTGGCACTGCAAAAATAACGGAGCTTTGGCAAAAATTTGGTGAAAAGCATGGACAACAGCTAACAAAAAATACAAAAACGTATGGTGTTTACACTAACTATGAAAGCGATGTAACCGGTGAATTTGATGTAATAGCCTGTTGCGACGACTTATCGATTGGAGATCAAAAGTCAGTAAAAGTAACTACCGAGGCAGGGAGTTATTTAGTATTTAACGGGACAGGTGAAATGCCCGATGCGGTAATCGACCTGTGGGGCGAAATTTGGCAATACTTTAGCTCAGACGACTGTCGTTTTACCCGTACCTACAGCAGCGACTACGAATATTACAAAAGTGCTGATGAAGTAGAAATAGCCATAGCGGTTAAAGAATAAAGCTTTAGGCTTTAGGCTTTAGGCTTTAGGCTTTAGGCTTTAGGCTTTAGGCTTTAGGCATAATTAAAAACGCTAGCTTAACTTGCTAGCGTTTTTTTATGCGCGTAAATATTAATTTTAGCGACTAGCACTTTTAAAGCCCTATATTACTAAGCTTCTAGCGCCATTGCTGCCATTTTCATCGCACTTGCAAACGACTTTACGCCAGCAATAAATAAACCGTTATGACAAAAAACAGCATCTTCAAGCCCAGTTTCGTCCTGAAATTCTTTATCAGATAAACCAGCCCACGGTTTTGGGAGTGACTTGCGGTCTTCAAACGATCCTGGCTCAACCGGTACAGTTTGCACAATCCACTGGCCAGAGTGCGAAGGATAAACCATATATAATGCTTTATCAGAAAGCGCATGCACGGTTTTTTTCCACGGTGTGTATTGCTCTAACACAATTACGCGTGGATCAGCTGCATTTTCAATCGCTTTAGCAACAATTGCTTTTGCATTAATGCCACCGTTAGCCG
The DNA here is from genome assembly GCF_015864805.1 of Pseudoalteromonas sp. NZS127. Lineage (NCBI taxonomy): Bacteria > Pseudomonadati > Pseudomonadota > Gammaproteobacteria > Alteromonadales > Pseudoalteromonadaceae > Pseudoalteromonas > Pseudoalteromonas sp. NZS127. The sequence goes on from NZ_JADYWN010000013.1 coordinate 1,492, forward strand.
CAGCTATAAAGCGAGTTAAAATGCGCGATGCAAACTCAACCGCTTCATCAAAACAGGCATCAAAGTTACTCTCTTCTTGCCACGTTGGGTTAAACATTGAAATAGTTTGGCTAAGGCTAATGCCTTTAGCAACGCCTTCAACATGGCCGCAGTCAATTGCATCAATAGTAGAGACTAAACCAGAGTCAATTGCATTGGCTGTTTCTTGGCTTCCTTGGCATATTTCAAGGCCATATTTTTGCCAAATTAAACCAAATGAAGAAAAAGGAATACCATTTTCACGCGCCCCGGCACCGCCACGTTGGTGGTGATCAAAACGGCCTGTCTCTGGGTTATGCTCGCCACCTACATCAATCACAACATCGGCTTTGCTTATAAGCTCCATATCGCGGGTGCGTATAAGTTTAAAAGAAGGATAAATATACTTAAGTGCAGCTACACTAAAAACATCATCTGCATGAAAAGTACCGTTGTGGGTTGCTATCGTTATATCATTCATTGGTTTTGTATCATTTTCTAAAAGGATAAGAAGGTCTCGCTATTTAAACGTTACGGTTTTGAAAATACTTAACAAGTAAAAATCATAAGGCGGATTCTATCTGATGAACGCTAACAAAAACAGTAAACTGTTTTTTATCCTTGTTAAAGCAATTAAGCTCGCATGCAATAGCCTACTAATTATAGAGAGATGCAAAGCCACACGTTATTATTTTGCTGCGTTATTTTTGTATCAATAACCAAACTTTAGTTAAATTATCAGCTAAAGCATGGCTAAATGCCCTATTTTCTTAAACAACATAATATAAATGCAGATAAAATTATTTTAATTTTTATTATTGCTGTAAGTGCTAAAAAACAACGCATTGCACTTTAACCTTTATAAAAATAAGCTAACCATCTGTTTAAAAACAATAAAAATCACATTTAACATCAAATACTACATTCAGCTATAGGTATATAAATGTTACTAAATAGTTTCATACAAGACCTTTGACTAATCGTAATCTGTTGCTAGCTGCTTTATCCTGCCGCCTCAATTTTTATTTGCTTTAAACAAAGCTGTATTTTTATTTTGAGTGAGCAACTATGTTGCAGGAGAAGCCATGAATACCACGCCGCAAGATGATATTTCATCTGATGCCAAACCAGGAGCGGATACTCAAACCGCTACCAATAGCTATAAAAATCTACACAAGCCTAGCTCTGAGTTTAATAGCCGAGACGAATACCTAGAACACGAGCTGCAAATTATGCAGCCTAAACGCTGGCGCCCAAACTTACCCTTTAGAGACTACAGATTCGAATTTGAAGACGCTATTCCTGCAATGGCTGCCACCATAGGTAAAGTGGTTATGGTTGCCGCTATTGCCGCAACGTTTGCAAGCCCACTGGGTTTAAGCGACGCTTTTGTTTTAGAAAACGTGCGTTACGAATTACTTATCGTCGCCTTTTTTATTATTTTGTTTTCAGGCTTTATTTTACCTACCGCTAACTTAGCCGGTACTCATGGTCCTTTAATTCCGTTAATTCCAATTGTAGTTGCAGCAGGGGGCCACCCTATGGCATTTGGCTTGCTCATAGCAGCCTTTGGTTTAATTTTGGCAATAAGTAAAGGCGGAACCCTACTGGCTAAACTAACCAGTAAAGGCGTATGTGGCGGGCTTTTACTCTACCTAGGGTTTATAGGCATAACCTCGCAAGTTAAAAAGCTGTTTGCATGGGCCGAAGCCATCGATATGACCCACATTGCCTTTATTGTTATTTTTTCCACTATAATTTTATATGCCATGTTAGAGCATTTTAAAAAGCGTTGGTTAGCCGTACCACTTAGCTGTATTTTAGGCGGCGCAATAGCCTTTGCATTAGGCGCACCGTTTGAGTTTCATACTGCACCGGGCCTGCCAAACATGAACCCTATGTACTGGTGGGGCGAAGACACCGGCTGGATGTTAGGCCTACCTACTCTAGAAAGCTTTGTAGTAGTACTGCCATTTGCAGTGCTTGCTGTTGCTATGTGGTCGCCGGACTTTTTAGGCCATCAGGTATTTCAAAAAATAAGCTACCCAAAACGTACCGAAAAAGTACAAATGAACATAGACGACACCATGCTTAGCGCATCAGTTAGGCAAACCTTTGGCTCGCTACTGGGCGGCGCTAACTTTGCATCATCGTGGGGCACTTACATAGTGCCAGCAGCCATTGCTAAACGCCCAATACCAGCAGGCGCTATTTTAACCGCACTATTTTGTATTATTGCCGGCGTATGGGGCTACCCTATGGACCTTGCAATTTGGCAACCAGTGCTATGTGTAGCGCTAATAGTAGGGGTATTTATTCCACTACTAGAAGCCGGCATGGAAATGACCCGCGTAGGTAAAACCACCCAATCAGCTGCTATTGTAGTATTTGCTTCAAGCTTAGTTAACCCAGCATTTGGTTGGTCACTCACCATATTGCTAGACAACTTAGGCTTTATTGGCTGTAAAGAAAGAAGTAAAGAACTCACCCGCATGAGCCGCTGGATCATTCCACTGGTCATGTTTGTACTACTAACCAGCGTAATGGCCATGGTAGGCATGCTGCCAGGTATACCCGCGTTAGTATCAAGCTTTAGGCACTAACTTTAAAAGTTAGCTTAAAGTAAATTACTCCCAGTAAGCGCATTTTATATGCGCTTACTGCGTTTTAAAGCTTAATTTTTTAGGTGGCAGCATAGAGCGATAAGCGGTCAGTCGTATTTTTTACATTGTATGACTGCTTCAAGCTCATAGCTGCCGTTGAACTTTCATTACTTGATGTGAAATTTGAGCCTAAAACTGCAATTTTCACTTAAAAAATTACATCCATTTACAACTGAAGTTTTACCTAACACTTTTGCATGGAGCTAGATCTCAAATTCCCAAAGCGGACATTTCCATTATTCAAGTTTCAAACGAATTTAGAGTATTAAGTCTAAGGCGCTTTCGCCCCCCAAGAGAGTTAGCGCCCCCTTCAAGCTCAGGCTGTGTGAAAACTATTTTGGACTTGCGTAATTTGGAAATAGCAACGGAAAAGGCTCTGTAGATTTAAATCTGTAGTAAGTTTGGTGTCAAACTAGAGGTTTGTTGCCCATCCCCTCGAAATTAACCTTAAGCCTGTTTTTTAAACAGTAATTTGAGGGGTAAACAATTATTAAAAGGTTTACTTAATGATGTTGGCAATAAATATGTATCAAAAGTGCTCTCATAATTAAATTATCAAAATGCTATAAGAGTTTTGACTAAACTAGCTAATTTCATATTAAACCCAAGGTCACTAGGTTTTTCAGTACCTTACCGCAAGTAAGGTTAATATCGAGGGGATGGTCACAAAACCCCTATCTTCTCTGGCAATATGGTTGGAGTACCTATTTATTCTACTTTGGCATAAGTTTAATGATTGTAATGTCAGTATTAGATATTGTAAAACCTATAAAGGTGCGAGTATGCAAAGTATAAAATTAAACTCAACAATAACTTGTCCTGAGTGTGGTCATAGTAAAACAGAAAAAATGCCAACCAATGCCTGTCAGTGGTTCTATAAATGTGAATCATGCAAAGTATTATTAAAGCCTTTAAAAGGTGATTGCTGCGTTTTCTGTTCTTTTGGAACTGTTAAATGCCCACCAATTCAAGAAGGACAAGATTGCTGTAATAGCTAATCATCATAGTCATCCGTCAGATTTGGGTTTACGTAAAATAAATCTGTCAGCATTCCGCTGTAGTAACACTAAAGGCTTCCGCACTAGTAAGAGAAATGGGGTCTCTCAAAAAAACGAGCCTGCAACAGGTTTGGTTAAAATGTCTTTTCATCTTTGAAAGTATTTCTAATTGTTTTTTGAATCTCTACATATTTCGTTTACAAACTCAAATTCCAACGTTGTATGTTCAAGATGAAACGGGCTTAGTCGTGTTGATATTTCATGCTTTATTGCAATATATTCCTGTTGATCAAAATAATGGTTCACTACTAAATGAGCAGTAAGTACATGCCTTTCACCATCAAGGGACCACAAATGAAAATGATGAATATCTTCAATAAATTTCAATGTTGATAATTCAATTTTTATTTTTTCTTGAATGGCTTGCTCTGGTGTTGCCTGCAAAAACAGACGTATTGCAGTACGGAGGTTTTTTAAGACATTAAAAAGAATAAATAAGGTAAATCCGATTGAAAGTATGGGATCAAGTATTGGCAGTTCGACAAACATTAAGACGATAGCAACAATTAGCACAGCTACCCAACCTAAAACGTCTTCCAGTAAATGCCAATTAAGTACACGTTCGTTTAATGTTTTCCCGTCACTTAATTTGAAGGCAGCATAACCATTAACAATCACCCCTAATATCGCTAACCATAACATGCCTTGAGCATCAGGCATCTCTGGCGATAACAATCGAGGGAATGAAATGGTTAACACATAAATTGACCCCGCTATTAAGACAACGCCGTTAATAAGCGCACCAAGTAAAGAAAAACGGTGGTAGCCGTAACTAAACGTTTCATCATGGTTTTTCTTGCTGAGTTTATTTAATACCCATGAGAGACCGATGGATAAACTATCTCCTAAATCGTGAACCGCATCCGCCATGATTGCGGTACTGTTGGTTAACCAGCCGCCAATAAATTCGATAATAGTAAAACAAACATTTAGTATAAATGCCCAGCCAATACGACTTGAAGACATATCTTTAGGAATATGACTGTGTCCATCGCTAGTTGGATGTTGATGTAATTTGTCGGACATTACTTTCTCCTATAAATTGATATCCCGCAGCGAATACCTACGGGATATCGAGTTAAAGCAAACCGTCATATTTGCTTTAGCCAAACAGCACTACCTTCTCATTTCTTCAATCCGACCTTTAGAAAACCAACCATAAAGTACGGGGAGGACAAATAAAGTAAGGAACGTTGCTGTAACCAAACCACCAACAATTACAGTGGCTAATGGTCGTTGTATCTCAGAGCCTACACCATTTGACATGATAATAGGTATCAAACCAAGAGCGGAGGTAATCGCTGTCATCAATACAGGGCGAAGCCTTGATATAGCGCCTTCGTAAACGGCTTCGGCAATACTTTCCATACCTGTTTCAATGCGTAGATTAATCGCTTCAACCATAACCACACCATTGAGAACAGCGACACCAAATAAGGTAATAAAACCAATTGAACTTGGGACAGATAAGTATTGACCAGAAATATACAAGGCGACAACTCCACCAATCATAGCTAAGGGTAAATTGACGAGTATGAGCATAGCTTGACCAACACTAGTAAAAGCAAAATATAGTAGCAACGCAATAATACCAATAGAAAGTGGAACAACGATAGCAAGTCTTTGCTGTGCTCTTTGTTGATTTTCAAATTGGCCACCGATATCAACAGAATAACCGGGAGGTAAATCAACCTTACTTGCAATTGCTGCTCTAATATCTTTAACGACACTCCCCATGTCTCGTCCTTGTACGTTGGCTTGAATAACGACGCGTCGCTGGACATCATCTCGGCGTACCTGAGGGGGACCCGATTCAATGGCAATATCTGCAACATCACCTAACCGTACCCATGCACCTGTTGGAGCTTGTAGCCGTAAGTCAGCAATAGTTTGTTGCTGATCTCTAAACTCTTTGTCTATCCGTAGATAAATATCATAACGTTCATTACCATTAATGACTTGTCCTACTTCCTGACCACCGATACCATTTCGCACAAGTCTCATTACATCACCAACCGATAAGCCGTATCGAGATAATTGACGACGGTTTGGTCTAACGACTAACTGAGATTCACCTGCGATTGGCTCCATAGCGACATCCCTTGCACCATCAACACCTTGAATAGCATTAACTATAGCCTGACCTTGCTGAGCAAGGACATCGAGATCAGCACCAAATAGTTTTATGGCTAACTGCGCTTTAACACCAGAAAGTAATTCATCTACTCTTGTTGCGATAGGTTGAGAAAAATTCAGTAGTAAACCGGGGAATTTCTCAAGTTTTACTTCCATTAAACCTTGTAGTTCATGGCGTGTTTTAGCGCTGGTCCACTCTACAACTGGTTTGAGACCAATATAGATTTCAATGTTACTCACTGGCTCAGGATCACCACCAATTTCTGCTCGGCCAATACGACTGGTAGCATAAGTTACTTCAGGAAATTCAAGTAATATTTTTTCCAATTTAGGGGATACTAAAAGGGCAGTCGCTAAGCTGGTTGATGGGGCCATGGTTACACGTAAATTAATAGTGCCTTCTTCAAGCTCTGGCACAAATTCAGTGCCTAAATTTGGCACTAAAAATAACGTACCAACAAGCAAGGCTCCAGCCCCGATAAGAACTACTTTTTTAGCGTTCATCGCTTTTGTTAAACTACTACGGTAAAGCTTTTCTAGCACACTAACGAAAGGGCTGGTTCGAGCTTTAAAACCTCGTTGAAACAGGTAACTGGCTAACGCAGGTACAACAATGAGTGATACGGCTAAAGACGCAACCATTGCAATCATAATACTAATAGCCATCGGCTGAAATAGTTTGCCTTCAACCCCTTCTAAGCTAAATAAAGGGGCAAAAACCACCATAATAATTGTTACTGCAAAAAATACTGGCTTAGCTACTTCTCTAGCGGCAATTTGTATGCGTAAACTAACATCGACATCTTTTTCGACATCAAAAGGATTCTCACTGTCATGCATTCCTTCATGACTATGTTCGTGACGACGATCGGGCTGACTGAGATGTTTGAAAATATTTTCCATCATCACCACTGCACCATCGACCATCATTCCAATCGCAACCGCTAAACCACCCAGAGACATTAAATTCGCAGACAAGCCATTGTAAGCCATGATCATTAATGCCATACCAACAGAAAGTGGAATAGAAATAAGAACCAGTAAAACTGCGCGTACATTGAGTAAGAAAAGTACCAATACAATAACAATAAAGATAAAAGCCATTGTCAATGCTTGAGCGACTGTGCTAACTGCTTTTTCAATTAAATCTGCTTGGTCATAAATAGGTTCAAACGTTACACCTTTTGGCAGGGCTTGTTGAATGAGCGGGATTCTGTCTTTTATGCCATCAATGGCAACTTTAGTATTTGCGCCCATACGTTTTAAAACAATACCGGAAACAACTTCACCTAGGAATTTACTACCATTAGCACCGACACGTTTAGTCATTGTGACAGCGCCTTGTCTAATTTCGCTTCCAAACTCAACAGTTGCCACATCAGAAAGGTAGACAACAGTACCTTCAATTGTTTTAACAGGGATTTGTTTTAGTTCTTCAATACCTTTTTCATCACTACTTAGCCAACCGACACCGCGTATAATTAGTTGCTCTTGGCCTCTATCCATATACCAACCACCCGCATTATCATTATTGTCTTCTAATGCGTTAGCGATATCTTCTTGGGTCAATTGGTAAGCAAGTAAACGAGAAGGGTTGATATTTACTTGGTATTGTTTAACATTTCCGCCGAATGCTAAGACATCTGTAACACCATCTACAGGCATTAACAATAATTTAACCACCCAATCGTTTAGACTTCGAAGTGACGTACTGTCATAACCAGAATCTTCATCAGCGAGTAGTAAGTATTGATATACCTGCCCCAAACCAGAGGTGTTTGGACCAATTTCAGGTGTTCCAACACCTTCTGGTATTAATTCTTTTGCTGATTGCAATCGCTCAAAAACCAATTGACGAGCAAAATAAATATCGGTGCCTTCTTTGAAGACAACCGTAATACCAGACAGCCCTGTTTTAGAAATAGATCGTACTTCTTCAACATCAGGTAATGCATACATTACCGCTTCAATGGGGAAAGTAATTAGTTGCTCTACTTCTTCCGAAGCTAAACCAGGTGCTTCAGTATTTATGGCAACTTGCACGTTGGTAACATCTGGAAATGCATCCAAATTCAAACGTGGAATAGTAAAAATGGCCGTAGCCGTTAACGCAACCAAGGCAAGTATCACCAATAATCGGTTAGCGACAGACCAGTCAATCAAACGATTTAACATGTGTTAGTTCTCCAATTATCAATAAATTAATGGTTATGTGCGTCAAAACTGCCTTTGGCAATTTCCGCGGCAACATAAAAAGCACCAGTTGTGACAATTTTTGAGCCTGCTGGCAAACCATGAATTTCACGTAATATTCCCAGTTGTCGTCCCAATTCGATTTCAACACCTTTAAATTCGCCATTTTCTTCAACAAACACCATCCAATCACCATCACTACCTCGCATTAATGCTTCTTCAGGTACAGCCAGGACCTTTTTGTCAGTTTCAAGGGAAAAATAGACATCGGCAAATAATCCTGGATGAAGCTTATGGCCGTCATTTTGAACCTGTAAACGTATAATGCGTGTGCGAGTTACTGGGTCTATGGTATGAGCTTTTTGAGTGACCGTAGCTATGTATGTATTGTTACCTACATTTACTTGCGCCTTTGAATTTTTGGGTAAGTCCAATTCCATTGATGGCGCTAAACGTGCTTCAACCCATAACGTATCCTCATCAGCCAGATCAAATAAAGTACCGCCGGATTCTATGCGTTGTCCTTGACGGAAATTATCAGATAATACAGCGCCAGAAGTCTCTGCGTTTAGGGTGTATTGTCCAAGTTTTTTAGTGTTGGTAGCCAAAGAGGTAATAGCGTCAGCAGATAAGCCATACGCATATAATCGTCCTAAGTCAGCCTCAAAATCGGTCTGAGCTTCTATAAAGCGTTTATCACCTACTGCTTTTCGACCAAGTTTTTGAACCCTTTTCCATTCTGAATCAGCGAGCCTATAGCTGGCTTGTGCTTCAGCCATTGACTCACTAAATAGGGTGACTAACGGTTGATTGATTTCAACATGATCACCTAAAGCAACATGGCGTTTTAGTATCACCGAATCTACTCTTGGCGAGACCAAATAACTGGTATAGTCATTCGCTTTTATCTCTCCTTGAGCATAAATACTGTAAGTCATCGCCTGAGGCTCTAGTACGGTTATGTTAATTTCAGCTAAATTTAATTGTTCCTTTGAAAGTTTAACTCCCGCACCTTCTTCTTCGTGTTCATTTTTACCTCCATGTCCATGCCCATCGTCTTTTTCTTCTTCGTGTTCATTTTTACCTTCATGTCCATGCCCATCGTCTTTTTCTTCTTCGTGTTCATTTTTACCTTCATGGCCATGCCCATCGTCTTTTTCTTCTTCGTGTTCATTTTTACCTTCATGTACATGCCCATCGTCTTTTTCTTCTTCGTGCTCATTTTTATCTTCATGCCCATGTCCATCATCTTTTGCTTCAACATGCTTTTCGGTTTTTTCTGCTGATTGAACATTTGCAAATGTCGAAGTACTTATGGTTGTTATTCCACAAAATAGTGCGGCAAGTGTTATTAATTTAATTTGCTTATTCATATGTTTTTCCAAAATTGGTTCATTGACTATTAATTGATTCTTGATAATGCCTTTAATATTCAAAGCTGAGATAATTGCAGAGTCGCGGCCTTAATTTGGCCTACCTGTAATAGCCAGTCGATTTGGCTTAATTGAAATTGACTTTGTAATTCAATACCAGCATTAAGACCTTCAGCACGTTGTTGTAATGCAAGTAAATATTCGGTAGTACTTACATCACCGCTTTGCCATTGCTTTTGCAGTAAATCGCCACTACGTTTTCCTCTTCCATCCATCAATTGTTGCCATCGTTGATAGTTTTTTTGATAAGTGATTAAGGTGTCAGTGCTTGATTGGATAGCAAATCTCTGTTTGCGCATAACGGAGCGAAAATTTGCTTCAGCAGCTATTGCTTGTTGATTCGCAGCTCTTGCTTGTGCTGAATAATTGTTACGGATATTCAAAGGCATTGAAAAAGTTACGCCTAACACGTTTTCCCTATCATTTTTTCCTGCGTTAAAACCTATAGTTGGGTCAGCTTTAGTTTCTAACAAAGCTAGTTGAGCATCACTTCTAGTTATTTGCCACTGTGCTTTTGCCGCTAAGACTAAGGGATGTTGTTCAAGCCATTGAGGTGAAAGTTGATAATTAGTGATAGTTAAACCTTGCGCAGGTATAACCTCTTTATCTGGCGTCCAATCTCGTAATAGCTCTTTGGTTTGGGCTTCGGCTTGTTTTAATTGAACTTGTACCTTTGCGGTAACATTCAACATTTGGGATAAACTTAAAAAAGTAAGTTCGGCATCTACTTGCCCTAGATCTCCTGCTTTTTGACGGTCTTTAACGATATCAAGTAAGGTTTCTAACTGCTTTTCTTGCTCTTGGGCAATAACCGCTTGTTTTTTAGCTGCTTGCCAAGTAATTAACGCTTGTAAAGCTTGCGCTGTCTTTTCTTGAACAAGAAAGTCAAAGTGTTTGCTTGCTTGGGTTAAACTAAAGTTAGCTTGTTGCTCTTTCGTTTCTCGCTTATCCCACCAATCAATCGTTTGATTAATACCAATAGAATAATTATTAGCGTCACCTTCTCGTTCATAACCTGTCTCTAATTCAGGATTATAAAGTGGTTGCTTGTTTCCTTCAGCATTTGAAAAAACAGCATTCATTTCTTCTTTGGCGGCAATAATATCGGGATGTTTGTTTATTTGCATCGATAACCAAGATGTCGATGTTGTTTGTGCATTTACGCTTTGTATATTAATTAAAATAGCCAAAGACATACTGACGCATAGCACAGCGCCAATATTTTTTTGAAAAAATATTTTCATAAATTAAACTCATATTTATTTAAATAGTGTTAACTAACGACAGTGAAATCGTAGTAGACACGAATATAAAGATGCTCAGCTAAACTGAGCTATTCTAATAGAGTTAACTTATAGGGGGGATTATTGGGTTATCGTGAGGAGGGCTTGAATATTGAAATAAATACCCATACTGATGTCCTATTTGATTTGGACGCTCAGTAAAGGTTTGAGCTTGAACGAGCCACTGAATATGAGATCCATGGCAATGACCACAATGATGACAATCTTTAGCATTATGTTCATTGTCTGTTGGTAATTCTTTGTCAGCTACAAAGCGATCAGATTCATGTGAATGTTCAATTTGGATATGCTGAATATCAATTTCATGAATTTCTTGTGAATTTGCAATAGCTACAAATGATTGTAATACAATCAAAATGACTAAAGTAAAATTCAAAAGCACATTTTTCACAGCAAAGACCTTTAAGGATACATAACACAAATTTATTGAGAAGGTATTTAGAAAATAATTAAATTTAAGAATATTCAAAATAACCGCACAACAATAACATCTATAGTAGCTATAGAGTCAAGAAATATTTTCAGAATTAGCTAGATAACCCTTTTTTCATTTTATAATGATTATTTAATTAGTTTTCTAATGCTTTCTACATTTTTATTGATTAGATGTCGAATGACATTTTTATATAGCCAATTTTTAATGCCAGACAAATTAGTGCCATATTTCTCATAGAATTCATCTGGGGTGTTAAAAATACCAAAGTCATCATGTATACCTTCTTTTTGAATAAACGTATCTTTGCCTGACCATTCCACTTGTGGATCTAATAAACACTTTGTTGCAATACCATATCCGCAAAAATTATTTTTCACATTTTTAAACTTAGATTGAATAGATTTTAGATATGGGTCATCAATAATAAAGCCTTCTAGATTGATCCAATTATCTTCAAAAAGCACTTCAACCCAGCTATGAATAATGAATTCTGGAGCAAGCCACATAATGTAATTGGGTATAGCACCTTTTTGTAAGCTTTTCTCAATAGTAAATCCGTGAAATCTACAAGGAATATCCAATGCTCTTAATAAAGCCATTAAAAGAGTTCCTTTAGTATTGCATTGACCATACCCATCAGCTAAAACAAAGCTCGCACTTATATCATCACGACTGTTATACCCAAACTTTATTTCATCTTTAACAAAACTGTAAGCAGCCCCTATTTTTTCAAAATCATCAAGAGAATTCCAGCCTCTATTTTTAATCAAGTCTGTAATTAGAGGGGTATCGTAATCTAGAATATTCGATTTCTTTAAATATATATGTGATTTCATAGGATTCTGCTTTACTAATTCAGTTGCTGGCTAAAACGAGCAATAGTCATTAATATATGCTCGTTATTTATCTTGTTATTAACAGCTTATAGGTCAACACATCAACACTATAATCTCTATAGTAACTATAGGGTCAAGGATGAATTGACAGAATTAGCTAGATAGATATTTTCAATGTTCATTTTAAAACCATTAGTCAGCGATTTTTCTAATGTTCTCTACATTTTCATTGATAACACCCAGTTATAAAAATATTTTTTAATACTTTACTCTATAGTAACTACAGGTATTGCAATTGATAATAATTATCATTTAGGCTGTAATATTTAAGGTTCATAGTATGCAATTTTTTTGGAACGTGCGATTAATAAGTCAAAAACATATAGGAATAAAATCATCATTCTATTTAGTGTTGATGGCGACTATTTTATTTTCGACATTGAGTATAGCGTCAACGGTTGATGAGGTTGCTCAACTACGCCAGATAGCACAGTTGGCAGAATATGTGGGGGTCGATTACGCATCAGCGGTTGATAATGGCCAAGTAATTAACGATGATGAATATCAGGAAATGCTTGAATTCTCTCAATTGATAGTTGATAAAACGTCAAGTGATAATTATGTTATGCACTCTCTCAATGAGAAAGCATCGGCCTTACAAAAGGCTATTTCAACTAAAGAAAATGTAAATATTGTCAGGCAATTTACTTCTGAACTGCGAATTTCATTATTGGCTATGATGCCTGAGTTACCTCTCCCTAAAAGATTACTGTCTAAAGAGGCGACGTTTTCTTTATTTGAAAATAACTGTGCGAGTTGCCACGGTCTTTCAGGTCAAGGAAATGGTGTTTTAGCATCGGGATTAGAGCCTGCACCTACCGATTTTACCGATAAAAACCGTGCAGAAAACCGTTCACTTTTAGGCTTGTTTGATGCCATATCTAATGGGCTTGATGATACGGCTATGCCTGCATTTACACAACTAAAAGAACAGCAGAAATGGTCCCTTGCATTTTATGTCGGTGGTTTGGCATTCCAATCATCAAGCGAATTCATCAAACCATCGCAATCAATTTCATTACAAAACTGGATAAATTATAGTCCATTAAAATTATCTACAGAAACTGACGGATTAACGAAAAATGAAATTGAAGGGTTAAGAGCCGATCCAAAATTATTGTTTACCAATCAAAGTGGTCCTTTAGCTATAACCAAAACTCAATTAGCTGCCGCAAGCATTGCGTATAAAAATGAAGAGTATGAGAAGGCCAAAACACTTGCTGTGAGTGCTTATCTAGATGGTTTTGAATTAATTGAAAATAGTTTGGATGCACGAGACAAAAATTTACGTAAAAGCATCGAAGGAAACTTGATTAAGCTTCGTCAAGTGTTAAGTAACGCACAACAGGTTAATCAACTTGAAAGCCTTATGGAAATTACTGTGAGGCAACTCAATGACGCGGAAAAACTTCTGACAGAAACCACTTTATCAAATGAGGCTCTTTTTACTGCAAGCTTAGTTATTTTGCTAAGAGAAGGTTTAGAAGCCTTGCTGGTTGTGCTGGCTTTGATAACAGTGTTAATTCGAACTAAACGTCATGATGCCTTAAAATATGTCCATTTTGGTTGGCTCAGTGCGCTACTAGCGGGTTTTGCTACTTGGGCGGTAGCCCAGTCAATGATCAATATCAGTGGTGCAAGTCGAGAAGTCATGGAAGGTATTGCTGCAATGCTTGCAGCGTTAATGTTGTTCTATGTGGGGATCTGGATGCATAGCAAAACGAATGCTGAACACTGGCAGGCATACATTCAAAAGCACATTAATACACAATTAGAAGCAGGTACACTTTGGGGATTAGCCGTGCTCTCATTTATCGCTGTTTACCGAGAGGTTTTTGAAACGGTTTTATTCTATCAATCACTGTTAACACAAGCCTCAACGACTCAATACTCATTTGTTATCGGTGGACTTTTATTCGGGATAGCTGTGTTATCGATTATTGCATGGGGAATGTTTAAATATTCTGTAAAATTGCCAATTGCTCGTTTCTTTTCAACAACAACATATCTCTTATTAGCACTGTCATTTATATTGATGGGAAAAGCAGTTTCAGCATTACAAGAGGCTGCCATTATTGGAATTTCTCCATTGCCAATTACTGTAGAGGTTGATTGGATTGGTGTTGGGTCTACTTGGGAAGGCATAATGGCACAGTTGACAATATTGGTTTTATTTATAGCCTATATGTATAGATCTAGAAGAAAACAAATAATGATTTAAGATCAGCATTGTATCTAAACATTTTTAGCTACGTCACTGGTAAGCTTTTGTAAAATACCACACTGCTCAATTGTTCCATTATTTGAGCATGTGTTACTTAAGTAATTTAATTGTTCTTTTAGGCTATTAAGTTCTTTAATACGTTGTTCAACTTGCTGAATATGACTATCGATCATGTTGTTAACTGAGTTGCATTGAATCGAGGGTGAACTTTGTAACTCAAGCAGTTGACGAATTTCCGATAAGGTTAAATCGAGCGTTCTGCATTGTTTAATAAACATCAATTGTTTAAGTGACGATTTATTATATAAACGAAAATTTCCTTCACTTCGCTCTGGGGATTTCAAGAGTTGTTCTTTTTCATAATAACGGATCGTTTGTACTGAACAATCTGTTAATTTTGCTAGTTCGCCAATTTTCATAATATTAAATTTCTTTGTTGACTCTATAGTTACCATAGACTTTATACTTTGTAAAAATGTGTTTAGCAAGGTTTTTTATGTCAAATAAATGTAGTGGCCAATGTGAGTCAGTTGTTACTGACTCTAGTATTAAAAATACTGATGCTTTTGATGGGCGTTTCACCACTGATTATAAAGTGCCTAAGATGGATTGTCCTTCTGAAGAACGATTGATAAGGTTAGCGCTCGACGGTATTGAGCCATCTGTTGGATTAAAATTTGATATTCCTAATCGGCTAGTTAAAGTTTTTCATGATGCTCATTTGGATGAGATAACTACGAAGCTTCAATCATTGAATTTAGGTGCTACGTTAGAAATAACCAGAGAAAGTTGCAGTGTTGAAGCAACCCAAGCCAAAGTATCTGCTAAAGAAAATGAAGGGAAAGAAACCATTATTCTTAAGTGGTTACTGATCATTAACGGGTTCATGTTTTTTTGTGAATTCATCGCGGGTTGGATTGCTCAATCCGCTGGACTGATTGCTGACTCGTTAGATATGTTTGCAGATGCTGCTGTATATGGATTAGCGATATATGCGGTTGGGAAAAGTATTAAGATGAAACTCAAAGCAGCCCACATATCGGGATTGCTACAAGTTATCCTTGCGTTAGGTGCTTTAAGTGAAGTGTTAAGGCGATTTATATACGGAAGTGAACCCGTATCAAATTTAATGATGATTTTTGGTGCACTTGCGTTAATTGCCAATGTTACATGTTTGTTTTTAATATCTGATAGTAAAGAAAATGGCGCTCATATGAAGGCTAGTTGGATTTTTTCAGCTAATGATGTTATTGCAAATGTTGGCGTTATATTAGCAGGACTACTGGTAACACTGACAGGATCGCGTTATCCAGATCTTGTTATTGGATTTATAATTGCCCTTGTTGTATTAAGTGGTGCTCGTCGAATTTTACAGTTAAAAGCGTAGTTGAAATCAAATAAAAAAGTCTCTGTCACAACATTAATAAGCATCAACACTCAAGTATCTCGTATTAACACGATATATCATTAGCCAAGACGTTCTGGTCAAGTGACATAAGTTATGGTGTGGTAAAAACTTACCGCACCAACATCAATTGTTGCCTTTTAATGGTTTTCCTTTGGTTATTAAATGAATATTTTAAGCCGTTTATTTCAAACCGATTTTAGGAACGTCCGCTTTTCCAATAATTTTCAATTTTCAATTCTGCTGTCGGTTATATTAGGTCAACTAACTGGTACTAAGTTGATCTCGACAAACACTCTCAATTTCAAAATATTACTTCCGATTTGCGCACAAAGTGCTCCTAAATCCTGTGGCGCAATGTGCCCCAAACCGGCATAGTACTATTAAAGGTTTAGTACATAAGAATCATGTGAATTGAATGTCCGCTTTCGGTAATTTAAATCAATATTAAATATTAAGTGTTCAAACTTCACGCTGAGAAACTGGAACGACTTTAAGATTTCCTGTAGTGCTGCTTTATCGGAAGGGTTGTCACTTTAATTTAAAGTCTCAATGACGGGTTTGGTGGCTAACTCGCCTGTCAAAGGGATAGTCTCAGGGTTTGAGGTTTAATGGCTCCTGCAAGCTCAAAGCTGCCGTTGACGACTCGTATCTGAACATTCACTTTTGCCACTTTGAAGACCTAAGGTTTTAGCACCTATCGACATCTTTTGGGCTGTAAGCGGTCATAAATTAAGAGCTGAATCAATATATCTAGCAGTCACTATGAGCCTTCAGCGGACATTTTTTGGATTGATTTACCTTTAAAATCATTTCGTTTCGATACCAAAAGCAACATTAATCTATCGCTACAAGAATATATGCTTTTGGCTTTAAATTGTTCATTATGGCTACGGACTATTAAACTAATACTTAAATAATTGATGTACAAGATCTAAAATATCAGAGAGTTATATAGTCCAATAAGGCGTTCGGGTTGAGTATCACCGTGTTGTTAGGACGAATTTCACTAACAAATATAAAGCGTTCGGTTGATTGTGAAACGATGTTTATTTTTTGAAATTGAATATTATTTTCGTTTACGGTCGCAATCGCGGCTCCACCTTTATGATAAGTAAGCGCTGCTAACGGTGCTTGCCATTTAGGTTGTCTGAGCTTTTGGTTATTAATATTAATGGAAATGGTTCCGTTAAGGCCGGTTGGTAGATTATGCTCGCGATTATCAAACTCAGCTTCAACAAGCATGGTTCCGGATAAAACACTTATTGCTTGCGCCTTACGAGTAATGGTCGCAGATACAAAGATGCCCTCATAGCCTGTAAACGTGGCGTCGATTGTATCTCCAATTGATATTTTACTAACTTCGCTTTGTGGCACATAGGTGATTAACTTCAATTCGTTTATGTTTTGTAGTTTATAAAGGTAGTTATCTAATTGATTGTTAACGCTATTGACAATGTCGCCTATCTCAATATTTTTATCTGTAATATAGCCAGCAAATGGAGCCGTTATAATAAGTAATGACTGTTGAAATTGGTTTTGTTCTTTTTGTGCGAACAAACTTGCTATTTTAGCCTTTGATTTTTCTGTTTGAACGGTCAACCTATCTAATTCAGCTTTGCTAATTAAGTTATCTTTTATTAACTGCTTGGCTCGTTTCAACGTTAATCGATTTAATTCATGCTCGGCTTTGCCAAACTCAATGTCAGCCAGTATTTGTTGCTCTTGTAGTTTAATCTCAGGAGCATCAATTACTGCAAGTACATCGCCTTTACTGACCGCACTACCAATTTCTACATATTGTTCTTTGATATAACCACTGGCTCTAGAATGTAACTTTGTCGTTTGTTTAGCCTGTGAAACGGTTGGCAGACTCACCGTTCTTTGATCCAAAACTTTGGTCAGCGTGGCGGTTTGATAACTTGATGGAGGATTCGTTTCTGCGTGCACCGTTAAGGTTGTTAATATAAGTAGGCCAATAAGTGCAATGATGTGCATTACTTTATGTAATACGGAATCTTGGGCTTTAGATTGGGCGCTATGTCTGATTTTATGTTCTGTCATTTTAGTTTTCCTCGATATCTTGAAACATTGGCTTATTTCGAAAGCTCAGTATTAGTGGTACTAATGTCAAAGTTGCTGGTGTGCCAAAAATTAAGCCTCCAATAACAGCTCTTGCAAGAGGAGCGTTTTGTTCTGCTCCTTCTCCCAATGCTAATGCCATGGGGATCATGCCAACCAACATAGCTATAGCTGTCATAATTACCGGTCTAAACCTTGTCTTTATCGCAGACAATGCTGAATTTTTTGCTAGTTTTCCCGCAAGCATTTCAGCCCTGGCAAAGCTAACAACTAAAACACTATTTGCCGTTGTTACTCCCATTACCATAATCATGCCCATAAATGCGGAGACACTTAACGGCGTATTTGAGAGGAATAGGGCAAGCAAAGAGCCGCTAATGGCCATAGGCATTGCGCTTAAAGCCACAAGTGGCAAGGCCCAAGATTGGAAATTTATTACCATCAATAGAAATACTAAAATTGCAGCCATCACCATACCCGTAGCCAAGTCACTGTAGGCTAAAAGCATGTCTTTTGCTTGCCCTTCAATAATGATTTTATTGCCAGCTTTAAGAGTAGCCTTTGTCGACGCAACGTTTTTTGTGATGTCGGTATAAACCGAACCCAAATCGCGTTGATCAACGTTAATCAATATACTGATTGTCGGGGCTAACATTTGCCGTTTAATTAATGCAGGTCGAGCGCGTTTTTCTACACTCACTAGGCTTTTTAATAATACGGTTCCCTGAGCTGAATTAGTGGCTTTAACTGGCGTATTTAACAAAGTGTTTAACGAGTCTAAACGATAGGGTGGAACTTGAGCCGCAACAATATAACTGATGCCATTATTTGCCCATGTGTTTGGGAATAAGTTTGCACTCGAGCTTAGGCTCACTAATAGGGTCTGACTGATGTCAGTCATATTCACACCTAGTTTTTTTGCAAGTATTCTATCAATATTGAGATTGATATCAGGCCAGGCCGTAACTTGATCAATGATAATATCAGCAACACCTTCAACATTTTTTAACTTGCTCATTAGTTTTGTGGCGGCCTGTAAATTTCCTTTTATATCTCGGCCTGTGATTTTTACTTCAATGGCAGAACTAGCAGTGCCATTAAGTGTTTGGGAAATAATATCAGCAGGACGAAATAGCACTTGGTAGTCAGGGAATTGTAACGCTAACTGAGCTCTGATTTTTCTAATATAAAGGTCAGTTGGTGCATGATCAGGGGTTAACTGTACTAATATCTCGCCTTCTGAAGACGTGCTAATCATAGAACTAATCCAAGTTCGATTTATAGCATCTGGAGGTCCAATATTCTCAACAATGGCCTGAATTTCGTTAGCAGGGATTATCGTTCTAATTAATTGATGAACATTCGCAAACTGTTTTGCAGCCACTTCTAGTCGTACACCATTTTCAACTCTAAGGTGTAATCGAATTCCGCCCGCGTCAGATTTAGGAAAGTAGTCTTTTCCAAGCATCATAAACGAAGAAGTTAATATGATACTTGCCACGATACTCACTCCAGTGAGTACTAAGATGCGGCAACTCAATAGTCGCTTTAAGTTTAATAAATGCACCGCAATAATTCGGTCTAATTTTTTTTCAACCTTAATGTGGACTTTGTGCACTAACGAATTTCGGTTTACATTTTCACGTTCATTTTTCAGTAATAAAAATGCGAGTATGGGCACCAATGTTCTTGAGAGTATAAAAGATGCAATCATAGCGAGTAGAACCGCTAAGGCTAAAGGCTCAAAAACGTATGCGCTTGTACCACTTAACAAAAATATAGGCATTAAAACGATACATATGCTCATCGTTGAAACAAGCTCAGGAAATACCACCTGCTTGGCGCTATCAATTACGGCTTGTCGAATTGATTTGCCGTAATCTAAGTTGCGGTTAATATTCTCAATTTCCACCAAGGCATTATCGACTAATATACCGATTGCTAATCCTAACCCTCCTAATGTCATGAGATTTAATGTGTGACCAAAAAAAGTTAACCCTGTAAGAGAAGCTAAAAGGGCTAATGGAATAGAAGTAAGCACAATGGCTGTGCTGCGAACACTGCCAATAAAAATTAAAACGACCAGAGCGACTAAAAGGGCGACTATTACCGCTTCAATTAACACTGCATTTCTAGAAGCCACAACAAATTTAGATTGGTTAAATATAGGCGTTAAGGTTAAGCCTTTAGGCGCACCTTTTTGTATGTTTGGTAAACGACGGTTGATTTCATTAATGATATCTACGGTAGATGAATTCCCTAGTTTTAAAATAGAAACAATAACGCCTGCTTGCCCATCTACACGAGCTAAACTAGTTGCAACAGCGCCACCATCACGAACCGTTGCAACATCTTGAAGTTGAATTAGACCATGTTCGCTATATTTAATGGGGATAGCTTTAAACTCAGCTACACCTTCCGGACTCCCATTAGTTGAAACGGTAAAGGCCACTTTTCCTTCACGTAAAATACCAGTCGGTAACGTAATGTTTTGTTGCGAAATAGCCATGGCTACTTCTTTTGCTGTTAGTCCATGCACCTGTAATCTATCGGGATCAATATCTACCATTAGTTGTCTAGGAGCTCCACCAAAAGGTAGGCTCAATCGTAAGCCAGGTATTGACTGCAATTGTCGTCTTAGAGTTAGTCGAGCGTAATCATACAGTTGAGACTGAGTCATCGTTTGAGAAGAAACGGCGAGTTGAAGTATAGGTACGCTTGACGTCGTATAATTAACTATTAACGGTGGGGTCATTCCCTTTGGTAGCCGCTTTAAAATGGTTTGAGAGACACTGGTAATTTGCGATAGTGCAACAGCTAACTTTGCTCTGGGGTGAAAACTGACTTGGATGAGCGAGTAGCCATTACCATTTTCAGATTGAACACGCTTTACATCGTCAACGTTATTCATGATGGCAATTTCACTAAATGATGAAATTTTTGACGCCATTTCAGAGGCACTAAGACCTGGGTATTGCCACAATACGTTGACATAGGGAATATCAATTGAAGGTAAAATGTCAGTAGATGTTTTTTGTAAAGACCTAATGCCAAACAGCAACAACAGTATAACCAATACGCCAACCGTATAACGTTGACGAAGAGCGAGCTTAACTAACCACATTTATTTAGCCTCTGTTAATAAAATATAATTCATCTGACTAAACTCTACTTACCGTCATTTGGGGCAAAAATATCGGCTAATATTGACTCAGGAGGCAAGCCAATTTGTTTATTAAATTCTCCGTCTGCATTTAGATAAAAAGTAGCTGGAGTTGCACGGGCACCTAAAGACAGCATGGTTTTATAGTTGTTAATTAGCTTGTCACGGATCGTTTTTTCTGGGTTCTCAATTGGTTTTATAGACTGAAATAATCCTGAGCCAGCTAATTTTTTCAATTGTTCTTCAGGATTATCCGCGCTTAATATGGCCGCGGCTTTTCCTAAGCTGTCTGCTTTTAAAATACCGACTAAAATATGACGAATTTGCACTTTTCCTGAATCAACCCAAGGCCGTGCCTTATCCCATAACTGCTTACAATAAGGACAATTGGGATCCGTAAAAGTGTAAACAATACGCTTGGCTGACGCAGAGCCATCTCTTACCCAATGACTGTTTTCAAGGGCTTGCCAATTCTTAACCGCCTTTGGACCATTAACATAAGCATTCAGCTTTTCTTCACCTACAGAATTACCTTCAGTATCCACTAATGGGCCGGTAAATAAGTACTTTTCGTCTTCAGTGACATACAAAGTAATAGTCTCATTTTGAAAGTTAGCGATATAGCCAGTCATATTTGCCGGCGCTTTAAAAGAACTGACCACTTCACCACCTTGCTGAGTGAATAACGTTAAGGGTGCTGGGTAGTTAACTGTTTCTGTAGCAGTAAGATTTAACGGCAAAAAAATGTAAATAAAATTGATATTTTCATAGGTTTATCCTTTTTTTAAAGGTACGACGGAATTAATTTGATTAAGGTAATAACGCAAGCTAGCTTGAGATAATTCGCCCATATGGCTAGTAACTAACTGCCCTTTTTCATTATAAAATAATGTGGTTGGTAGCCCTGCGGCGCCAGTTTCTCGGCTAACATTGCTAGTGGGGTCGATGAAAACATTTTTTAAATCCAACGCTGTTGAATCAATAAAATTTTTAACACTAAGCAGGCTTTCGCCTTGATTAACAAAGACAAAAACAAGCTCAGGGTTATGTTTTTGAGCGGCTTCTAATACCGGCATTTCTCTACGACAAGGTGGGCACCAAGATGCCCAGAAATTAATAACAACTGGCGTGCCCTTATAGCGTCTTAAATCGACTTCATGGCCTTCAATATTACGTAAAGGTGAGCTAGGCAGTTCGACTGCTGCTTGATAAATAACAGCAAAAAAAGTAGGAATAATTAAACAGAAAAAAGTAATTAATGCCGATGTAAAATAAGCTTTAATGAACAATTTATTACGTCTAGCATAAAACATCAGTACCAAGGCACCAGCGCCCCAACCTGTGCTAGGTATAAAGCCACCATCACTTATATTTACTAATTGCCACCAATTCTCTTGGTAGCTTTGCCACATAGCGATTATAAAGGTCAATCGTGCGGTTAAAAAACCAATAATAATGGCTGTGAATATATACTCTAAAAACTGTTTCTGTTTTGCATTGTTACGTGTTTGAAGATAAGTTATTCCCCAAAACATAAATAACCCTACCAGAGTAATTAATTGTGAAATTGAGAGAACTATCGGCCCTACAGCAATACTTAGCATTTATTTACCACATCTTTTTTCCATTAACTTACCAATGATAAATCGCTAATATTAAGCCAACATTAAGAAAAAGTTCATTCGCTAAACCCTGCTAAAAACTTAATTTATCGCTTGTTCTCCTGCGCTTTTTCACGTTAATCTTAGCGGCATAAGAATTGTATTTGAGCAAAAATGTATATTTTATTAGTTGAAGATGATGCTGTTATTGCTGATGCCATTAGCACTTTTTTATCGGGTGAAGGTATGGCTGTGGAACATGTTGCTTCAATAAGTCATGCAAAAAATATCTTGAATAAAAGCAACTTCGATCTCTGTATTCTTGATCTAAATTTACCGGATGGAAATGGTATAACGTGGCTAACATGGCTGCGAAAAAATCAACACTCATTGCCGGTACTAATACTCACGGCGAGTAATTCAATTGACGACAAAGTAACAGGATTAAAGAATGGCGCTGATGATTATTTGGTTAAGCCATTTGACCTAAGAGAGTTATTAGCGCGTTTGTACAGTATAAAGCGACGCACAACCGACAGACTAACAAACACCATTTCACATGGCCTGCTGACTTATCACTTAGAACAACACAAACTATTAATTAATGACAAACATATCCCCTTATCTCGGAACGAAGATTTACTTTTAAAAATATTTCTTAACAATCCACAACGTATTTTATCTGAAAGCCAATTAAAAGATGTTTTATACGGCACATGTGACGACGTAGCCAGTAATGCCCTGAATGTACATATATTTAATTTACGTAAAAAAATAGGAACTAAAGGCATAGAAACTATTCGGGGTTTTGGATTTCGACTAGGCTCAATTGAAGTAACTGAACAATGAGCTTGCGCCTTCGCCTAACAATATTAGTGGCAGCCGTATTTATTGGTTTTTGGCTATTAGCCAGTGTTTGGATGGTGACGGGTCTTAGTCATAAATTAGACGTCAGCTTTGATAAACGTCTAGAATCTACCGCTATAATGCTAAGTAATATATTAGCGCATGTGCCACAAAGTGCTATGTCAGCCTCTTTACCAGCAATAATGGAAGCCAATGAAGTTGGTACGGCAAAGGGATTAACCTGTCAAATAAGCTCTTTGCACGGCAGTATTATAGCAACAAGCAATAGCAGCACTTTTCCCAATAGCACAGCAGTTGAATCTGGGTTCCATTATATTCAAGCTGAAAGTACAGCGTGGCGTACGTTCACTTTAATCACCAGCCAACATAAAATAACCATTGCAGATAAGGTTTCTGAGCGTGATTCTTTATATTATGATCTGCTTAAAAGTATTCTTATTCCCCCTGCATTAGCGATTTTAATTACGTTAGGTTTATTATGGTTTGCAATTGGTACAGGCATAAAACCGATAATGCTACTAACTTCAGCACTCGAAAAACGCGGTAGTGAAGACCTTGCTCCCATTCAAATACAGCAACCATTAAAAGAACTGCAACCACTGATCAACAGCCAAAATGCACTAATGGCACGATTAGCTGAAGTGATATCAAGAGAGAAGCAATTTACCAGTAATGCTGCACATGAGCTTAGAACACCGTTAGCGGGTATATTGGCTCAAGCCCAACTTGCTGAACTAACAACAGGAGACAAGCAACAGCGAGCTTTATTGCAGGTAAGTAAAAGCACAAAGCGTTTAAATTCTATATTAGACAATTTACTTTTACTGGCAAATATTGATGCAATCACCCAAGTCCATACTGACGAAACTTGGTCAGTTGAATTACTCATTAAAAACATGATAAATGAGACAACGCAAGGTAGTGAACGTATAGCTTATTCAATACAAGGAAAAGAACTCATATCCGTTATCCCATCAGCTATGATCGCTATTGTTTGCCGTAACCTGCTCGATAATGCTTTAAAATACAGTCCCCCAAAAACACCTGTTTTAATGGCCATTAACGTTACAGAAAGCCTTTTAAATATTAATGTTAGCAACACGGCTAATGTTACCGCCACAGACATTGACAAAATGACTACGCGCTTTTGGCGTAGCGGTTCAGCAGAGGGTGCCGGTCTTGGCTTATCTATTGTAGATACCATAGCGATAAACTATAAAGGCTCAATTACACTGGCAAATAATGGTAATACTTTTGTAGCTCAGTTCTCAATACCTTTGACAGAAAGTAAAATAGCTTAAAATTAAGAACATATCGTTTTTAATACGTTAACCCTTTCACAGCCAACGAGTTTGCAATTGTATGAACGCAGCAATAGTAGATCTATCGGTCATGGAGCTATGTATAAAGGTGGTGATTATTTCCCTGTTAATTTACTAACAAAATTGCCCGTAAATTTATTAATTAAAGTTGAATCTCATGTTCAGAATTAGCTTAACTTTCAAAGTAATGATTAAATACTTTTCTATTAGGACAAAAAAAATGATGTAAAATCACGGCGACTAGGCTCGCAATTAACGTTGAACAATAGGAATATAATGAGGGCAATAAACAATAAACTTGTGTGTCGATTTCTACAGGTACTTTTAGCTTTCCAAAATACTCATAATAACTTCTAAATACCAATTGTTTTAGGTCACATTTAGCCGTGAATTTTAATGTCTGCTTAGTAGATTAGAAGTCATAAGGGAATCATCAAAATAATGAGCGCACAATATTCGAATGAGATAGGCACATGATCTGAACACCCTAATTATAGGTTTATTCAGACTGAAAGGACTATAAAGCGCACAAAGTTAGCATTAATAATTTGATGATGAACGACCGCAATGGTGGCTTAGCTGTCCAATTCAGAGGTTTTTGAAAAGTAATGTCAATGTCTGCTGTTGGCACTTTCCAGCCACTCGACAACATAAAATGTTGATAATAATTGGCAAGATATTTTACTGTGTCGGATGGCGCTTCGCTTATCCGACCTACAATTGGCACTGCGGGCTAATTTTTAATTGAAAACTACTTGTTTACGTATTACGTGAACGTATAAGTAACTGGCAGTGCAAACGTAAGCTATCCATATTTTCACAAATCTACCCGCTAATGGGTGCTATTTTGCTACTTACAAACCAAATACCCACCTTTAAATGCCATTTATGGGATTTACTGTGCCGTTTATGCTTATTTATAAAATCAATTAAGGTCAATATACTAAGCTAGTATTTTATTAATCGTTTAATTAAATAGCAGGCAATGTTCTGTCGTTAAATAAAAATTGGCTGCCTTGCCTGTTTAACAGCTTAAAACTATTTATATTGCGACTTTCTTATATGGTGTTTTTGTAAGCCTTTATTACCTTATCAATTTTAAGCTAAGAATGGTGCAAGGGATCATGTTGGCTATGCAATTTAATGGCAACATTTCTTAGAGCGGCTACTTCATTCTAATTTATAAAGGAATCATTTAATTATGTGGATAATTTTTGCATTACTCGCCACGGTTTTTTTTGGCGCACGAGGAATAATGTATCAATGGACATCCCAGAAAAAAATTGATCGAAACTTATTATTATTCGGTGTGTTTTTTGTCGGATTTATAATCAGTGTTTTGGGTGTAACCTTGTTAAATCAAAAGTGGTATGGCTGGGCTGATATTGCTGTTGGCTTAGCATTGGGCTTTGGCTCTTTTGCCGCGAATGCTTTTTTGCATAAAGGTTTTTCGGTTGGAAAGGCTTCGCTTATTAGTATTTTGTCGGGTTTAACTCCTTTATTTGTGTTGGTTTTTGCCTTTTTATTATGGCAAGAAACCTTAACAACGCTGCAGCTAATTGGCTTTTTTATTATTTTTGGTGGGCTTTATATTATTCGCTACTCTAATGATATTTCGTTTACTAATTTACAAGGGGCGCAATGGGGGTTACTGGCTGCATTATTCTTTTCATTTAATGACTTACTAGGTAAGCAGTCTACTTTGCTGGAGGCCGATACGTTCGCTACGCTCACCTCTATGTTTGGTTTTGGTAGTTTGCTTTTTGCTATTAGTTGGTTAGTAAGTAACAAAAAACAGGCCAGTGACGCAAATGACTCTCGGCCTAATTGGTCGCCAGTAAAAACGTTTTCTTGTGGGTTACTTATTGGATTGACGAATGTGGCTGGCATGGTTGCAATAATATCGGCTTTTGCAATTGGCAATACAGGGCTGGTTTCTGCTATTTCTGGTATGAATATTTTAATAATTCTTTTGTACTCACGCATTATTTTAAAAGAGTCGTTTACTCGCCAAGAGCTGTTAGGGCTAACGACCGCTTTTATAGGGGTAATTGTACTAAGGCTGAGCTATTAACGCTTAAAACCACACACAGTAAGGACGTTTCGGTAAATAATTAAATAGGAATAGTAAAAATGAAGAAGAAGTTAGCACTAATAGGGTGTGGTTATTTAAGCCAAACTATTGCTCAGGCTGTAAAAAGTGGCTCTCTTGCTGGTTACGAGCTAGTTGCGGTATTAGGCAGAAACCCAATTAGAACCAAACAATTTGCTGATTACTTTAACTGTACACCATGCACAGATATTGATGCGTTTATGGCTTTAAAGCCTGAGTTTGTAGCCGAAGCTGCATCGGCGGTATCTGTAACCGATTATTGTGAAAAAATATTAGCCGCTGGCTCGCACTTAATTGTGTTATCTACGGCGGCATTTGCAGATGTAGCTTTGTACCAAAGAGCCATAGCTGTAGCATTAAAAAATAATACTAAAATATACATTGCCGGTGGTGCAACAGGTGGCTTTAACCTGCTTCAAACCGCTTCATTTATGAGTTCAACACCGATTGATGTAACAATAACATCTAAAAAATCACCTGGTTTTATTGCTCGAACCCCTTTTAACAAAGAGGGCTTAATGAACATAACTGAGCCAGAAAGAGTTTTTAGCGGAACAGCTAAGGAAATTATTGATATTTTTCCTTATGTTTTTAATGTTATTTATGCAACTTCGCTAGCAAGTGCGGGGCCAAAAGCAACTAAATTTAATATTGATGCTGTGCCTAACTTTGCTGGAGATGACTACAGAATTGAAGTTAAAGGTGAACAAGTAGCTTTAGATTTAACAATTAAATCGGGCGATTATGCTATTGCAGCATGGAGTGTGGTGTCTATTTTAAATAATGCGGCTTCTCCGGTCGTTTTTATGTAAAACACTAAGCTGAGCGGCTATAGCAGCCTGCTATTCTCACCTTATAATATTTATTATTCATAAATAAAAAGCCGATACTGCAATCAGTATCGGCTTTTACCTATTTGTAATTCAGGTATTAAAAAACTAATTAGTTATTGCTGAGTTTTAATTAGCTTTGCGGTGTAATTAAGTATTTTTCGCCTGTGGCTTGTTTAGAGTAAGCCGCTATTGATGCTAATTGTAGCGCCTCAGACAACGACACTTCATGGGTGTAATTGCTGGCAAATGTGGTAGTAATTTCATCGGCTATACGTTTACGCATTGCCACTACCGTATTCGTGCCTAATTTACCAAGCGCATTAAATAATAAAAACCCATTTACGCCCCAAGCAAAGCCAAAATTACGATTTAGCGTAATAGGGCCGCGATCAAGTGCGCCATAAATATAAACTTGCTTGAAATTATCTGAGCCATACACGCTATACTCTTCTACGTCGCGAGTTATAGCAGCTTCCATACAGTTAAGAATGTCGCTGGTTAGTTGGCCACCGCCAATTGGATCAAACGCAATTGTGGCACCAGTGGCAATAATTGCTGCGGTTAAATCCTCAAGAAACGACTCACTACTAGAATTAACCACATACTTTGCGCCCATGTTACGTAACAGTGTTTCTTGCTCTGTTTTGCGTACAATATTAACTAAATCAATACCGTCGGCAATACAAATACGGTTTAACATTTGCCCAAGGCTAGATGCCGCCGCCGCATGAATAATAGCTTTATGGCCTTCGGCGCGCATGGTTTCTACCATAGCTAGTGCTGTAAGCGGGTTAACAAAAGACGATGCGCCTTGCTTAGCGGTAGTGCCTTCTTTTAACTCTAAGCAACTTTGTACATTAACGCAGTGATATTGACGGTACGTTCCGCCGCCAATTACAGCAACCATTTTACCCATTAATGCTTGTGCCGCTGGCGATGAGCCCGCAGCAACTACAGTACCGGCACCTTCATTACCTACAGGCGTTGCTTTATTAACACGTGTTTTGAGCGCTGGCATAAACTTAGCTGGCACATTAGCTGTAATAGCTGGGCTTTGCCCAGTACCCGATTGCGTTGCTGTAGACATGTCAGCGGCGCTGAACATAACCGCTAAATCAGATGGGTTTAATGGCGCAGCTTCAATGCGAATAACCACTTCATCGGCACTTGGTTGTGGCATGTCGATGTTTTGTAAGGCAAGCGTTAGTGTGTTGTCTTCGCTGATTGTTGAAGTAAGTTGGATATTTTTGTCTGTCATCGGGATTTGCTCCTGCACATTATTAAATTAGTTAAACCAATAAGGTTAATGAATTGGCTGTTTTATAGCTAAGCATTAGCTGCTTGAATTTGCGCTGTGACCTTTTGCATAAACTCGGGCATGTTTGCGAGCCGATCTACCTCTACTTTTTGCGCAATAGCAGATTGGCGCATGGTGTCGTTCCACTGTTTCATTCCCGGTACATCACCCAGTACATCCCAATTAAGTTGGCTGGCACCAAAAGCGTTAACTATGGTATTTACGTGATAAACGTAAATATCTGCCATAGTAAACTGCTCACCCGCAATCCAAGGTGAAAACTTACATAAGCGACTCAAGGCGGTAACACCACGGGTTAACACTTGGCGTACCTCATTTTTAAGCGATTCTGGCGCGTTTGTACCACTAAACGCATACGGTATAAGGCGTCTGCTTGGCAGTTCAAAGTACAGCTCTGCTATTTTCATAATTTGGCGCACTGCTGCACGCTCGGTGCTATTTTTTGGATAAAGCGGAATATCTGGGTATGACTCTTCAATATAGTCGCAAATAACACTCGACTCTGAAATATTAACGCCCTGAGATGTTGTTATAACTGGCACTTTACCCGCAGGACTCATTGCCAGTAACTCGTCACTACCGCCGTAAATAAGGTGCTCTTTAAATGGCAGTTCTTTATATAAAAGTACATGTTTTACTAGGTTGTAATAGTTGCTAGCAGCAAAACCGTGCAAAGTAATCATAATAAATTTTCCATCATTAACGTGAAGGGACTTTTTAATTACCTAAAATGCAATTAATGCCTCAGTGCTTAATACACTGCGACTGGGCTATTTAAGCTAAACACATTATTACTGGTTTTAATTTGCTTATATATAGGGGTAAATGCTAATCACTTTTGCTTTTAAGACAAAAATAGAAAACTATTTGGCAAGGAAGTAGTGGCGGTACTAGCGCTCCCTATTTACATTTTTTAATAGGGAACCCCAGCTAAAGAAGTTATTTTTGTTGGTAATAATTTACGTTAAATTAAGTAAAACAGGCGAACTCAGCAAAGTTATGCCAACAGGCTAAACTTGGTTATTACAAGCTCGGCGCTGAATTACTGCGGCTCTAATATGGTCGTAACTCAAGTTAAATAAAAAAGCATAAATAGTAATAAAAATAGTCACGCCTAAGTCCATTAAAAAAGCATTCCATAAGCTCACCGATAATAAATAAGCCATAATTGGAATAGTTAACACCAGTAAACCCGCTTCAAATAAGGTAACGTGAAATAGCCGCATTGAAAAAGTACGCTTAGTTTTATCTCCTTTAACATAAAGATCAAAAACCCAATTAAAAGCATAATTCCAAACCATGGCGACACTCGCAATAACTATCATAGTTCCTGATAATGCAGCGATATCGTGCTCAGTAAAAGCAGCTAAACCGGCAATCGATAAAGTTACTGCTATTACTTCAAATGACACAGAGTGAAACACACGCTCTACAGCTCTCATTGTTATATTTCTCCAATAAAGGTCTTACTTTAAAATTAAGTGATTAACACTAGGCAATTAACACAAAGTAATTAATACAAAGGTGATAAAAAAGGATAACGAAATTATTAAGCGGCGATTATGACAGTCAATCAAAACAGATAAAGTTAACAGCTATCACGAATAGTGATAATCTGAGCCAAATACCTGTAACTCTCAGACACACCATGTATAGCTTCGAGCAATTGAAAGTATTTATCACTGTATGCGACACCGGATCTTTTTCAGCTGCTGCTCGTAAATTAAAGCGTGCTCAATCGGGGGTAAGTCAAGCAATTGCAAACCTTGAAATAGCCATTAATCAAGAGCTGTTCAATCGTGATAAAAACACTCCGGTATTAACTGATAACGGCAAAACCTTGCTGCCAATTGCAAAGTCTATTTTGCATCAACAAAAGTATTTTGATCAAACAATAGAATCGCTAGCAAAAGAGCATGAGCATGAAATGGTTATTGCTGTTGATGAGAGTGTAATGAGCCCAGACTTTTTAAATATTCTCATGCCGCTTGCCGATAAATACCCAATAACTCACTTTGATATCATCACCACCTCAACCTTTGATGTAGAACAACTCGTTCGTTCGGGTAGGGCGCAAGCCGGTATTGTTTATGCCGACGGTGAGTTAAAGGTGGATATGGATTTTTTCTTGTTAGGGCAAGCACGCTTTTTAACCGTAGCATCATCGACCCACGAATTAGCCAAACTAGCTAAAGTGCAAGGCTCTGATTTAAAACGTTATAGACAATGTGTACATCGCAGTGCTGAACATAAGGAGTTATGGTTTAGTTACGGTATTAGCTCTATGTTGTGGTATGCCAACACTCACCAAACACTGGTTGAGTTAGTTCATGCGGGCATGGGGTGGGCAAACGTACCTGAGCTATCAGTAAAAGAGCAGATAAACCAAGGCCATATTGTCGCATTGCCTGTTACCCATGAGTACAATGGGTGGTTAACGCCTGTAGGATGCTTAATTTCTCGAAGCCATCAATCGGGGCCTGTACTAACGAGTTTAATTGACACTCTTCAACAGTATCATTTTAGTAAAAACAGCTGGAAAATCAGATAAGCTACCCATTGTTTTGATAGAATAATTGTCACTTTTAAACAAATTAATCTATCATAAACACATAAATTTTAGAGCCTGCTTTATGATAATTTGAGGGCGTTTTTCTGCTTAAATTTTGCATTTAAAAAGCCAGGGATTAATGCTTTCCTTACTCCTGCGTTTAGTAAAATATTAATTTTATTTCAGCTTTTTATGAGCAACGTCCTTTTCAAAGCCTTGTTATTCCCAAGGGCAATTTTAAAGTTGAGTTAAAAACAACAAATGGAGCAGCTCGTTGGATCAACTACGTGCAATTAGGTATTTTAGTAAAGTAGTCGAAACTGGCAGCTTTACCAAAGCAGCCAGTACTTTTAACGTGCCGCCGTCGTCGTTATCAAGGCGCGTTGCAGATTTAGAAAAAAGCTTAGGCGCTACGCTGTTAAAGCGCTCAACCCGACTCGTTAAATTAACAGAAGTAGGGCAAATTTATTATAACGATATACAGCAAATTTTGAGTCAACTAGAACAAAGTAATGAAACCGTACGCAGTTATCAAACAACGCCAATGGGGCGTTTACGTATTAGCTCTATGGTGGGGTTTGGTGAGCAAATATTATTACCTTTGCTAGATGAATTTAGCGCCTTATACCCTGAAATAGTGCTGGATGTTAGTTTAACTGATCAGCTATCGACACTCGGACGCGACGATGTTGATATTGCTATTCGCGGTGGTTACGCACCCAATGAGCGAGTACTAGCAATAAGGTTAATGGACAATGGTTTTATTCCGGTGGCATCACCTTGTTATTTAAAAAAACACGGAACACCTAACAATGCGATGGAACTAAAGCAGCATAATGGCCTTTATTTTAAAGCGCCAACGGGGCCAACGCCTTGGTTATGTAATATGGACGGCCAATGGCATGATGTATCTGGCCCTGCTGTGGCTATTTCTAATAGCGGATCGTGGCTAGCAAAAAAAGCGTGCAACGGTGAAGGTATTTTAATGTCGACTCGGTGGGCGTTAGCCCCTTATATTGACTCAGGTAAGTTGCAACAACTTCACTTTGAACATGAGTTAGCTATAACTCAAAATGCTAATATGGCTGTGTATTTGCTGTATCAAAAACAGCGCTACTTAGTACCTAAAGTAAAAGCGGCAGTAGACTTTTTAGTGCAAAAAATAAAGACAGAAAATGAACAATAAACACAAAGTAACAGATTCCCTAGGCTGATTAATTTACAACTGCGTGGTTTGTTAAACAAAACTAACCGCAGGTTACTTTCGTTTTTTGCTTATGCAAACTGTAAACCCCCATTACAGTTTGCACAAAAGCCACAAATTAACACTGCATTTTACGCTATAGGCACTGTGCTAATAAAAGGATTAAGCTTAACTTTTAACGTGTTTAAAAAACACTTTAAAGCGAGTGTTTTCGTTTGAGGTTACCACTATTTCGCCCCCATTTGCTGTAACTAGCGCTTTTACTATCGCAAGCCCTAAACCCGCGCCATTGCCTTGTCGCTGCCTTGATTTATCGGCTCGATAAAATCGGTCAAATAAATAGGGTAAATGCTCTGCTGCTATTTTTTCGCCTGGGTTGGTAACCGCAATACACACTTGATCATTTCCAGTGCGCTCACTACTAATAGTTATCGATTCGCCTGCTGGGGTATACCTAATCGCATTTGATAATAAATTAGATAACAACTGCCTAAAGTGTAATTGTTCACAATAAAACTCAACATTACTACCTTGTTTAATAAAGGTAATATTGGCATCTTCTGCTACCGCATCAAAGTATTCTAGTAACGCGTCTATTTCTTCATCACTTTGTAATACTTGTTGTTGTGCTTTTATCAGTCCATTTTGAGTTTTTGCTAACCACAACATATCACTAACCATTTTTGTTAGTCGCTCTAGTTCTTCAAGGTTTGAAAACAACAGTTCTTGGTATTGCACAAGGTCGCGCTGTTTTGTTAAGCCAACTTGTGTTTGAGTAATAATATTAGTAAGCGGGGTACGCAGTTCGTGGGCTATATCGGTAGAAAAATTTGATAAACGCATAAACTCATCTTGTAATCTATCCAGCATGGCATTAAATGAATGCACCATATTCACCAGCTCAATTGGCACTTTACTTTCATCTAACCTAACATCCATTTTATGGGTTTGAATGTCATATATTTTTTTGCTTAAGCCACGCAGTGGATTTAACCCCTGATGTACCGCAAACCAAGCAACGAGTAAAATGAGCACAGCTGAGCCAAACATAATCACCCATAGGCTTTGTTTAAATTGGCGCAAAAAATGTTTATGAAAACTCATATCAATGGCGGCGGTAATTTTATAATGCTGTTGCTGCACGTTAAAGTCGCTAACTAATGCGCGATAGGTATGATCATTGGCTTGCCAATGCACTATGTTATCGCGATTAAAACCAAGCGCCGATGGCGCACTCATAATCTGCTTAGTAAAATCGCGACCTGAACTTTGGTAAATTAAGGCTCCTTGCTGGCTATTTACTTGATAATAAACACCATGATGTCCTGCCACAGCTTTAGATAATGCCTGTCCTAAAGGTTCACTTGAGCTATGCTGCTGGGCTAAAACAGCTGCAACTGACTGGCTAATAACCTTTAACTCGCCACTGTCTTGCTCAATAAAGTGATGCTCAATGGAGGAGTTAATTAATGACGCTACTAAGGTTAAACAGGCTATTACAGTAACAGCAATAAACAATACCACCCGCATGGTCAACGACATTGGTCGAGCGTTAATTTTGGGCATTTTCGACCTCTAATTTATAGCCCATACCGCGCACTGTATGAATAAGTTTAATACTATACTCATCGTCAACCTTGCCCCGCAGGCGTCTAATCGCAACATCTATTACATTGGTATCACTTTCAAAGTTCATATCCCATACTTGCGACGCAATAAGTGAGCGAGATAGCACTTCGCCTTCTCGGCGCAGTAGTAGCTCTAATAAGCTAAACTCTTTATTACTGAGCAAAATACGCTTGCCTGCTCGCTGTATTTTACGCTTTGGTATATCCATTTCTAAGTCTGCAATTGTGAGTATGTCGGCCACCTTTTGCACGCCACCACGGCGAATAAGCGTACGTACGCGGGCAAGTACTTCTGAAAAAGCAAACGGTTTTATTAAGTAATCATCTGCGCCAAGTTCAAGCCCTTTTACTCTGTCATCAACACTATCGCGAGCCGATAAAAATAATACTGGCGTGTCGTTTTTGGCTTCTCGTACCGACTCTAAAATTCGCCAGCCAGATACATCGGGCAACATTATATCTAATATAATCACATCAAATAATTCGGTCATTGCTAAATGGTGACCGTCAAGGCCATTGCGCGCCAAACAAACCTGAAAGCCGGCTTCGGTTAAGCCCTGCTTTAAGTAATCACCGGTTTTAATCTCGTCTTCAACGATTAGTAAGCGCATATAATTCCTTTGTTACTTTTATTATAATTTTAGTTATCACTTAAAACAGCACTATGCCATATTAGTTTAAACAACAACATGACGCGAACATTACAACTTTGTAATGTTCGCGTCATGTCGATGTCAGGTTTAAACATTATACTCAATGCATATTTTTCTCTTAAGGTGTAATAAAATGGGTTTTAAAGAGTCATTACAGCACATTTCAAAGCCACGTAGGCGCTTTGTTCAAGGATTAGTTGCTGGCGGTGTGCTGGCAGCTTTTCCAACTGTTTTACATGCAGCATCATCTTTAGCGGCATCAACATTAACAGGTACAGTGCCTGAGTTGAGCGGTAAAGTTATTGACCTGGTTATTGATGAGTCCCCGGTAAACTTTACCGGTGTAGTGCGTATGGCAACCACCATTAATGGCTCTATTCCCGCGCCAACATTACGCCTTAAAGAAGGTGACGATGTGACCATTCGCGTTACCAACAATTTAGCGGTACCTAGCTCTATTCACTGGCACGGAATTATTTTACCGTATCAAATGGATGGTGTACCGGGCATTAGCTTTAAAGGCATTATGCCTGGCGAAACGTTTGTTTATAAATTTAAGTTACAACAAAGCGGTACTTATTGGTATCACTCACACAGTGGCTTTCAAGAAATGACCGGTATGTATGGGGCGTTAATTATTGAGCCTCGTGAGCAAGATGTTATCAGCGCAGATAATGAACATATTATTCAACTCTCTGATTGGACTGATGATGATCCTATGGAGTTATTCCGTAAATTAAAAATTCAGGGGGATGTGTTTAACTTTAATCAGCCCACTGTACCTGAGTTTTTTGATGACATAGCAACAAGCGGCGTTGCTAATGCACTTCAACGACGTGAAATGTGGAACCAGATGCGAATGAGTCCAACCGATTTAGCTGATTTATCGGCTTCGGCAATGACCTATTTAATGAATGGTACTGCGCCAATGGCTAATTGGCGTGGGCTGTTTAAAGCGGGCGAAAAAGTACGTTTAAGATTTATTAATGGCTCAAGTAACACCTTTTTTGATGTACGTATCCCAGAGTTAAAATTAACTGTGGTACAAGCAGATGGACAAAATGTTGAACCCGTTACCGTAGATGAGTTTCGCTTTGGTCCAGGTGAAACCTACGATGTGGTTGTTGAACCTAAGAATGACGCATACACAATTTTTGCACAAAGCATGGACCGCTCAGGTTATGCCAAAGGGACTTTGTCTGTCGCTGCTAATATTGATGCGCCAGTGCCTGCACTTGACCCCGTTGAGTGGTTAGCAATGCGAGATATGATGGGCAATATGGATCACTCTGCTATGCCTGGAATGGATCACAGCGCTATGGGCCACGCTAGCATGGACAAAACCAGTATGGATCAGGGGGCAATGGATCATAGCACAATGGATCACGGTGCAATGGCAATGGACCATAGTAAGCATAATATGGGTAAAAATCCACTGGCTGTTCCAAGTCAGAAAGTTCGCCACGCTAAAACAGAATATGGCGCCTCAGTTGATATGCGCGTTGATACGCCACGCACAAACTTAGACGATCCTGGTATTGGGCTGCGCAATAACGGCCGTCGTGTTTTAACACTTGCAGATTTACGCTCTCTTGATGGCATAGTTGACCACCAAGCGCCTGAAGCCGAAATTGAGCTGCATTTAACCGGCAACATGGAACGCTACAGCTGGTCTTTTGATGGCTTAGAGTTTGGTAAAAGTACCCCTGTGCATATGAAGCATAATCAGCGGGTACGAGTTATTTTACAAAACGATACCATGATGACACACCCTATGCATTTACATGGTATGTGGAGCGACTTGGAGAACGATCAAGGTGATGTGTTAGTTCGCCGC
The DNA here is from genome assembly GCF_015864805.1 of Pseudoalteromonas sp. NZS127. Classification (NCBI taxonomy): domain Bacteria; kingdom Pseudomonadati; phylum Pseudomonadota; class Gammaproteobacteria; order Alteromonadales; family Pseudoalteromonadaceae; genus Pseudoalteromonas; species Pseudoalteromonas sp. NZS127. Next base: position 38,430 of record NZ_JADYWN010000013.1, read on the forward strand.
CATACCATTATGGTACAGCCCGCCCAAAGAATTAGCTTTTTAACTACGCCACATGATGTTGGTCGTTGGGCTTGGCATTGTCATTTACTGTTTCATATGGATGCAGGTATGTTTAGAGAGGTGGTTGTATCATGAGAAATTTAACCTTATCAACTGTACTTACTAGTGCACTATTAATTAGCGCACCGTTATTGAGCCTGCATGTGTTTGCTCAAACTGAAATGGGCGACATGGCGGGCGATATGGCGGGCGATAAAATGCAGCCGCAAGGCGGCGATGCCCCTAAAAATGCTCGCGATCCACACGCTTATGCTAATGGCACAACCTTAACGCAAGGGCCATATGCTTTAGCTGATGGCGAGCGCTTAACCCTTGCGGATGAGCATAAGTTTTACGCTATTTTAGGTGATCGCCTTGAGTATAACGAACAAGCCGATGCTGCTGTTTTCGATTTACAAGCTTGGTACGGCACCACCTTTAATCGATTAGTGATAAAAACCGAGGGCGATGTTAGTGATGGCAAGCTTGAAGAAAATCAGACTGATATTTTATGGGGCCATGCAATTTCGGCTTACTGGGATACGCAAGTTGGTATTCGCTACGATTATTATAAAGAGGGCAAAAACCGTCAATGGTTAGCGTTTGGTATTCAAGGCTTAGCACCTTATTGGTTTGAGCTTGATATGACAGCGTATGTAGGTGAGAGCGGAAACACAGCATTTACAGCAGAAGCTGAATATGAGCTGCTTTTAACACAAAGGCTCATTATACAGCCTCGTGCTGAAATAACATTTTATGGTAAAGACGATGAACAAAATGAGCTAGGCAGTGGGCTATCTAGTACTGCTATTGGCGTTAGGGTTCGTTATGAATTTACTCGCCAATTTGCACCTTATGTAGGTGTAGAGTGGACTAATAAATTTGGTAGCACAGCAGATTACGCCAAGCTAAACGAGCAAAGCAGCAACGACACTGAGTTTGTTGCCGGTATAAGATTTTGGTTTTAATATTTAAAAATAAGAGGTAATTATGAAATTTATAACTATTGCGGCAATTTTAGGCTTAGCTGTAAGCTTTTCGGCATCAGCTCATATTTCGCTAAAGCAATCAACACCACAAAATAGTGCGATGCTAATGCAAAGTCCAGAGCAACTTACGTTAACGTTTAGCGGCGAAGTACAACTTGCCAAAGTACTCTTAAGTGATGCTGCAAACAAGCAAGTAGATTTTAACTTTAAACCCAGTGCAAAAGCTAATAGTAACTTTAGCTGGCCTTTACCCAAGCTTGAAAAAGGTAATTACACAGTTAAATGGATAGCGCTTGGTGGCGATGGCCATAAAATGTCAGGCAATTTTGACTTTATATTACACAGCAGCGACACACATTCTAAAATGAAAGACATGTCTGCTCCGCATAAACAACATAATCATTAGGTAGTCATATAATGCAATTAAGTGATTGGTCAGTGCTGTTACTATTATTAAAAATAGTAAGCTATTTAGCTATTGCAGCCCTTGCGGGCTGCTTGCTAATGCGCTTACTTAATAATGAGAGTACAACGCCAGATACACAATTAAGCTGTTTTAATCGGTATTTAAAGCGCTGGCAAATCACCCTTGTTATGGTGGGCTTTATTGGTGCAATATTACAAATACCAATTGAAGCGGGGGCCATGGCTGAATCTGGTTTTGCTGGCATGATAGACCCCTTCATGGTGGATATAATTTGGCAGTCAGTAATTGGTGAGCAGGTAAGTATTAGAGTGCCTGCATTTATAATTGCCTTGTTTGCGGTGTGCACTTGGCGCACCCATTCAAACTCAGCTAACGTGGCTAATTTTGTTATTACACTATTAGCACTTATTATCCTTACCTATAGCTTTACCTTAACCGGCCACAGCGCCGAAAAAGACCTATTAATTAAAAGTATATTAACACTGCATTTAATTGCCATTGCTAGTTGGATTGGCTCACTATGGCCTCTTTATAAAAGTTGCCAACTGCTATCGTTAAATACGATAAAGCATTTAATGGAACGCTTTGGACAGCTAGCAATTATCATAGTAACGGTACTGCTTATATCGGGTATAACCTTATTATGGCAATACTTAAATTCATTTTCTGTATTATTTACTTCAAATTATGGCCAGCTAATAATGTTAAAACTGTTGTTAGTGAGTGCTATGTTACTACTGGGTGCTTGGCATAAACTACGTTTAGTTCCGCAAATTACACAGCAACATCATGTTGTTACTTTAAAGCGTTCTATTTCTGTTGAAATGGTTATTGCCGTGTGTGTATTGCTAACCACCAGTGTATTTACCACGCTCGTTGGACCGCCCGTATAATTTATCTTATAAAGAGAAAAACATGTTAATAAAACACCCTAAATTTGGATTGATCTCAGCGCTGTTACTTACTGCAACAAGCTCTTTTACTGTAAACGCGCATGGTGATGAAGAGCACGCAAAAAAATCAGCTTTATTTGTTAATGTAAGCAGTGCTGCAGCAAAAGTTGTTAGCTCGTTTCATACTGCGCTTAAGCAAGGCGATAAAGTAACTGCTCGACAATTACTAGCCGATGATGTGATTATTTTTGAAGGTGGCGGCGTTGAGCGCTCAGCCGATGAATACGCTAACCACCACATGTTAGCTGACATGAAATACCTAAGTGCAATTAACAGCGACCTATTAGAGCACCAAGTGTTTATTAATGGTGATATGGCTTACTCGGTATCAAGAAGTAAAAGTCATGGCAACTATAAAGGTAAAGAAATAAGCGCCACAGGTATGGAGTCAATCACCTTAAAAAACACCGATTCAGGCTGGAAAATAACTCATATTCATTGGTCAAATTAAGGCGTTAATTATGCGTATAATTAAAATCACCTCAAGCGTGCTTTTAGCACTAGCACTGCCTCTTATGGGGGCGTGCTCTGAGCAATCACCGCAAGTACATAAAGCAACTAGCTCAGCCGATAGCATCAAAAAGCAGGAGTTAAAGCTTACTGTTTATAAAGATAAAAACTGTGGCTGTTGCAAAGGCTGGATTGAGCATATAAATCAAAGCGACATTAATACAAAAGCCATTGATGCAGACGATATGGGGTTAATAAAATCGCAATATCAAATAAAGCCTAACCAGCGCTCATGCCATACAGCTGTGTCGGCCAACGGTTTTGTGTTTGAAGGCCACGTACCGGCTAAGTTTATTAAACAATTTTTATCGGAAAAACACCCAGCGCATATTATCGGTTTAACCGTACCCGCAATGCCACTAGGCACACCAGGTATGGAAATGGGTGATGCATTTCATAAATACAACATTGAATTTATTACCACAAACACCACCACAGGTGTGTACAAGCACATTAGTCAATACGACGAGCAGTTTTAACTGTTGTGGCATAGTTTGTGAAACAAACATTACAAATAGGCGTTTTAAGTAGCATACCCCCCTAATTAAAACGCCTAGGTGTGTAAAAGTATCTCTCTCGTGTAAAAAATACATAATTAATCTTTAAGGAGAATGTAATGCCCCAGTATTTAAAATTTGTTTTAATGATTGCGACATCCACTCTAATCATGTTTGTATTAATGTATTTAAACAGTTACCAACTTAGTCATGTGTTTTTTAGTGAAACGCGTACCTATATGGCTATCTATATGGGCGCTGCAATGGCGGTAGTTATGCTGTTGTTTATGCTAAATATGTATAAGGATAAAAAGAAAAACAGCGTTGTTTTAGGGATCAGTATTATTACCTTTGTAGGCGCACTATTTTTAGTACGTTCGCAAATAACGGTCGACGATCAGTCTTGGATGTCAGCCATGATCCCGCATCATTCAATTGCGATTCTTACCAGCGACAGAGCAAACATTAACGACAAGCGCGTGCAAGAACTAGCAAAAAATATAATAGATGCGCAACGCCGTGAAATAAAAGAAATGCAGTGGTTGTTAAAAGACATTGAGCAAAATGGCATTGCCAACACAACAGCACAAGCACAATCTAGAGCAGTACCCGACTTTAATTCTCAGTAAATAAATCACCGATAAAAAGGAGCTTATAATGAGTAAATCAGCGCAACTATACAGAATGGCAACCGATGAACATATTTGCCCGTTTGGTTTAAAGTCAAAAGATTTACTAGAACGAGAAGGTTATGATGTTGACGATAAATTACTTACCTCTCGTGAGCAAACTGATAAATTTAAACAGCAACATAATGTAGAAACGACCCCCCAAACTTTCATTGACGATAAACGCATTGGAGGCTACGACGAGTTACGCGAATACTTTAATAAACCACAAGCCGCTCAGCAAGGTACTACTTACACTCCGGTAATTGCTATTTTTGCTGTTACTTTTTTGCTCAGCTTAGCGTTTAGTTTTGCTACCAATAATAGTCTTTTATCACTAAAAACCGCAGAGCTGTTTATAGCCTTAACCATGTCGGTGCTTGCAATACAAAAGCTACAGGATTTATTTAGCTTTACTAACTCATTTATAACTTACGATTTAGTTGCTATGAAAGTGGTTAGGTATGCCTATATTTATCCGTTTTTAGAAGCCTTTGTTGGTATAGGTATGATTGCGGGACTACCTGCTTATAGCGTAGCGCCAATTTCTTTATTTATAGGTAGTGTAGGTGCTGTGTCTGTAATTAAGGCTGTTTATATTGATAAACGCGAGCTTAAATGCGCCTGTGTTGGAGGAGACAGTAATGTGCCTCTAGGCTTTATTTCACTCACCGAAAACTTATTTATGATCGCCGCTGGTGTATGGATGTTTGTAAGATAACGTAAATATAATTTACGCGATTAAATTTAATACTGGTAGCTAGTTAAAGCACTGTCAGCTTTAACTAGCCCAATAATAATTTTATTTTTAAATTTATGGGCCATTTTTAAACCCACAGATTCAACCTTGAAGTGCATAACCGCTGAGTAGCTATAGCTAATCATATGCTCAACCATTAATTTGGCTGGCGTTTTATACTGTAGCTTTTTCTTGGTTTATCATTTAGCTTTACTATGGCATCTTCAATTTCTGATACTGTTACTTTTTTTAAATCAGTTGATTTAGACTAATACCGTGGCAGTAACCCACCCATGTTTTCATTCAGCCTTAGCAGTTATGTAAATACAGCACCATGCAAAGGTGCTAATAATGTAGTTGTAGCGGCAGCGACTGAATTAACTGCTTTATGATTCAGCTGTATTGATACAGTAAACTAGTTTGTCGCTCTACTATTGTTAGTAATGCGCCACTGTGTCCTCGATACACCAGTAAACTGGACTGCCTTATAACTGCATTTATCATTTGGGGTGTCAGTTGCGACTCTTCTGCTGTTACGAATTATTTGGCGAGTAAAAAATGACAAACAATAAAAACAAAAATCCGAGATACCTTAAAACCTAGTGCGGTAAAACTGTAAACCCCCATTACAACTTGCACAAAAAAGCCACAAATTTAAATTGTGGCTTTTGTTTTTTAATAATGAATCAAAAATTATTTTAGTAAGTTTTTCTCAAAAAATTCGGCCATCATAGTGTGGTAATGCAAAGCCGTTCCTTTGCCTTCTTTTAAGCTGTGTGAGCGATTAGGATAAGCAAAAAACTCAAATTGTTTATTGTGCTTAACAAGCTCGTCAATTAAACGCTCAGACCCCTGATAGTGCACGTTATCGTCGCCAGTACCGTGGATCAGTAATAATTTACCGCTGAGGTTTTTAGCAAAACTAATTGGCGAGGTATTATCATAGCTTTGTGGGTCGGTGTTTGGGTTACCCGAATAACGCTCTTGATAAATAGTGTCATATAAACGTATATCGGGCACAGGTGCTGAAGCAATACCTACTTTAAATTTGTCGCCGTGACGAAATAATAAATTAAGTGTAGAGCTGCCGCCGCCAGAGTGTCCCCATACGCCAACCCGCTCTGTGTCTATTACATCCCAGCGTTTAGCCATCGCGTCGAGCGCGTCAACTTGGTCTTGCACTGTAATTGAGCCTATTTTTTTATAAATAGATTTGCGCCAATCTCGGCCTTTTGGTGCGCGTGTACCGCGGTTATCAACTGATGCAACAATAAAGCCTTTTTGAGTTAATAACGATTTGTATAAATAGCTATTACCTTCAAAGCGATCTTGTACGGTTGATCCCCAAGGTTCGCCATAAACATAAAATACGATTGGGTACTTTTTATTTAGATCCATATCCGCAGGAAACATAATATAACCATCAAGCTCGGTGCCATCACGCGCGGCTACTTTAAAAAACTCATGGTTTGGTAAACTTTGCTCTGCTAATTTTTGTTTCAGCTCGCTGTTTTCGACCAAGGTTTTTACATTACTGTGATCGCTCACCTTAATAATTTGCTTAACGGCCGGCTGATTAAATTTAGAATAGGTATGCATGGCCCAAGAAGCATCCTTTGACACGTAGTAACTGTTGGAGCCGTTAAACTGCTCAGGTGTTACTCGTACTGGTTTACTGCTGCCATCTATTGCTGTGCGATACAAATAGCGCTGAGCTGCATCATCTGGTGATGCACTAAAATACAATACGTTTTTGTCTTCGTTGATTGCAAGCATATCAACAATGTCGTAATCGCCAGGGGTTAGGTCGATAATTTTTTTGCCATCGCGAGATATGCGATATAAATGACGCCAGCCGTCGCGTTCGCTGTGCCAAATAAAAAACTCACCACTTTTTGACCAATTAGCACTATAAAACCATTCAATAAACGCATCGTCTTTTTCTGCCAGTATTTTAGTTAGCTGCTGCTTTTGCCAATTAAATAACCATAAATTATTATGGTTTTGTGGGCGGTTTAAGTCTTGGATAAGTAACGACTCACCATCGCCTGCCCAGCTAATGCGTGGTATGTAACGATCGCGGTTATCGCCCTCAAGTTTAGCCCACCGGGTTTGCTTGTCACTCAGGCTCACTACGCCTACGCGTACAGCTGAGTTAGTTTCGCCCGCTTTAGGGTATGGAAATTCAGTAAGGCTAGGGTAGAGCGCTTTGGTGTTGTTGATCATGGTAAAGTATTTAACGCCGCTAGTATCGAGCTGCCAATACGCGATTGATTTATTATCTGGGCTCCAACTAAAGCCATCACGAATAGAAAACTCTTCTTCGTATACCCAATCGAAATTACCATTAACTGTGGTAGCGCTGCCATCGGTTGTTAATGCGCTAACGGTATTGCTGCCAACTGCTTGCATATAAATATTATTATCGCGCACATACGCTACTTTTGAGCTGTCGGGGGAGAACTTAGCAAACATAAGCTTTTTGGGCTCAGGGTTTTCGCCGCCCAACTGCGAGAGTTTATTCGTATTTAAGTTAAGTAACCAAAAATCCCCTCGGCTGCGCGAACGCCATACTTGCTCACTGTTGGTAAATACCATGAGCCACTGGCCATCTTTAGAAAATTGATAACTCTCAATTGCAAACGCTTCATCTGCGCCCTCTGGCAGTAACTTTTCAAAAGCAACCAGTACTTTTCGCCCTGTGCCATCGGCGTTGTAAAATACAATGTCGTTGCCTTTTACACCGTGCTCTTTTTCGTCGTCAGCTTTAACGCCTACTTTTTTATCGGCTTCACGTTGCTCAAGTACTGTGTAGCCAGTGCCATCGTCTAACCATTTAAAGTAAGTACTACGCTGTGCTTTAAAGTATTTATCTTTATAAATTTGCTCAAGAGTAAGCGGGTTACTAATAGGTGTAACTGTATTACCTGTTGTTGATGGTGATGTATTTGATGTCATAGAACACCCTTGTATGGTTATACCCGCCAGAATGGCAACTAACAGTGCTGAGGTTTTAATTATTTTCATCGTGTTTCCTAGGGGGGGTTATTAAATAAATACTGACCCCGCTACTTTAGCAAATAAGCAAAATAGGATCTGAGCGTTTATCGCGTTATTAAGGGATTAAGCTTAAAAACGGAATTAATACGCCATGTTAATTAAAAGTAGGCATTAGCTGTGTAATGAAGGTTACCGTTTTTAAATACCTAACCCTTTTGCTACGCAGTTAATCTAATTCTAAATTTGCACGTTCAACACTCTCTGCTGGCAGCTCTTTTTGTACCGATACGCCCAGCTCTTTAAACTCGCTTGCCTGTTTAATTAGGTTACCTTTACCTCGGTAAAGCTGCGAAAACGCTTTGTCGTAGCTTTCTTTAGCACGATCGAGCTGTTTGCCAACCCCTTCCATACTGGTTAAAAAGCCATTGAGCTTGTTATAAAAACGCTCGGCTCGAGCTGCCAATTCTTTTGAGTATTTAGTTTGTTCTTCAAAGCGCCATAGCTGTTTAACTATATTTAAACTAGTGAGTAAGGTAGTGGGGGTTGCCACTAGAATATTTTTTTCGATTGCTTGCTGGTAAATATCACTTTGGTATTTAAGCGCTTCAACAAAGGCTGACTCTATTGGTACAAACATCACCACTACTTCAGGCGAGTTAAGCCCAGGTAGACGGTCGTACGATTTACTCGCAAGCTCGTTTATACGCGCTTTAACAGCCTCAACGTGCTCTTTAATAGCTTGCTGTGCTTCTAGCTCGTTATCGGCGTTAACATAGCGTGTGTAGGCGTTTAACGAAGTTTTAGCGTCAATAACTAAATGGCGACCTTGGGGTAAATACACAACTACATCGGGGCGTAAGCGGCCGTCTTCGGTGTTAAACGACACCTCGCGTTTATAGTCTACGCCTGCGCGTAAGCCTGCGCTGTCGAGCACGTTTTCTAGCATTAACTCGCCCCAATTGCCTTGGGTTTTCTTTTGCCCTTGTAGAGCGTTACTGAGCCTGTCGGCTTGCTCGGTTATGGCTTGGCTTTTTGCTTGTAAATGTAATAACTCGGTTTTAAGCGCGGCGCGTTGTTTTAAGTCTTCAACATGGATTGACTCCATTTTGTCGCGAAAGCCTTTTAGCTCGCCTTGCACTGGTTTTAATAGTTGCTCAATGCTTTCTTGATTGAGCACTTTAAACTTTTGAGACTTTTCTTCTAAAATTTGATTCGCTAAGTTTTCGAACTCTTTTTTAAGCATCTCTTTGCTTTGCTCTATTTGTGCAAGTTGTTCGCTAAAGTGTTGTTGTTTTTGCTCAAGCGTAGTGCGTATATTATTTAGCTCTACATCGCGTTGGCTATATTGTTTGCGCAGTGCACTTAGCTCGGCTTCGGCTTTTTGCCAAAACTGATTATATTGCTGGCTTTGTTTTTCTTGTTCGGTAAAGCGGGTTTTAAAGTGCTGCGCTTGGTCGCGTTGCTCTTGATGGGTATGCTCTAAAAGTTCGTGATCATCCGCTAATTGGGTGTATTGCAGGGTTTTGTTATCAAACTGACTTTGCAATAACGACAACTGCTGTTGCTGCTCACTAAGTTGTTGTTTTAATTTTTTACTAAGCGATGCAGATACTAGGCTACAAAGTACGCCACCTGCGGTAACGCCTACGCCTACACTTAGCCAATCAATGCTAGTTAATAACTGAGAAAACATAAAATAAACTTATTAAATTTAGAGACATGCCATCATAACGAATAACTATCGATAGCAGTAGGGGCGGGATATAAATTAAAGGCATAAAAAAAGCCAACCTATAAAAGGTTGGCCTAACATTACTAAAACTAGTAACCAAATAGGGAAATCAACATGAAACTTGCGTTAACAACAATTCATCACAAGCATAATAGTAGACGGCAAATTGAATATTTAGTTCAACAATAATTTAAATTTATTTATATGTTGTTTAAGAAGGCTACTAAGTAAATTTTTTGCAAAAAAAAGCCAACTCAAACGAGCTGGCTCAATCATTACTAAACTTAGTAACTAAATAGGGGAATCAACATGAAACTTGAATTAACTGCAATGTAATCACAAGCATAATAGTAGACGGCAAGTTGAGTATTTAGTTCAATAATAATTTAAATTTATTTATATGTTGTTTAAGAGGGCTACTAAGTAATTTTTTGCAAAAAAAAAGCCAACTCAAACGAGTTGGCTTAATCATTACTAAATTTAGTAACTAAATAGGGGGATCAACATGAAACTTGGTTGAACTGCAATTCAACCGCTAGCAAAATAGTAGACGCTGCATATTTAATTAAGTTCAAAAAAAGTATAAAAAAATTAAACTTAAGTTTTGTGTAAAGCAGCCGTGTAAAAAAGGCATAAAAAAAGCCAGCCCTAAAGTGGGCTGGCTAAATCATTACTTATTTAAGTAACTAAATGGGAAATCAACATAATGCTTGGTTAAACTGCAATTTAACCGCTAGCATAATAGTAGACGCTGCATATTTAATTAAGTTCAAAAAAGATCAGAATATTTACAGACATTTTTAATCTTTAATTAAAGAGAGCATTTGTTGCTCGTCAAACTGGGTAAAACTCATTGATTTTTCGGTAAATAATGCATCTACAAGAGCTTGTTTATCTTGTTGCATTTTAAATACTTTTTCTTCAATTGAATTTGCCATAATAAGTTTATACACAAACACAGGATTAGTTTGGCCAATACGATAAGCACGATCTGTCGCTTGTTTTTCTACTGCTGGGTTCCACCAAGGATCGTAATGAATTACTGTGTCGGCTTGCGTTAAATTAAGCCCCGTTCCACCGGCTTTTAAACTAATTAAAAACACCGATGTTGCACCACTGGTAAACTCATCAATCACTTTATCGCGCTGGCGCGTTTGTCCGGTTAGTAAACTAAAGTTTATATTTATTTCTTTTAGGCGTTCAGCAATAAGATCGAGCGCAGAAGTAAACTGACTAAATATAATTACTTTTCTACCTAGGCTTAGCATTAGCGGTAAGCGATTACTTAGCCATTCTAGTTTTGCACTGCCAGCCTGAGTTGTTGGCTCTATTAATTTAGGGTGACAACAAATTTGCCTTAATTTTAACAGCGCTTCTAAAAAGGCGAGTTTACTTTTTTTCATACCTTGTTCAGAAAACAGATCAGTTAGTTTTTCTTCTAATGCCTGAGTAATACTGTTGTACATTTCTTTTTGTTTTGGCTCAAATTCAAACTCTTTAATTAACTCTGTTTTTAGCGGTAACTCTTGTGCAACTTGCGCTTTAGTACGGCGTAATATAAACGGCATAATTAAGTCTTTAAGTTGCTGTGCTCGCTCTGCATTGCTCTCACGCTCAATTGGCGTTTGGAAGTGAGTTTTAAAATGCGTTTGCGAGCCAAGTAATGACGGCATAGCAAAATCAAGTAATGATTTAAGCTCGAATAAGTTGTTCTCTATTGGCGTACCACTTAAGCAAAGCTTAAAGTCGGCATTAAGGCGCTTCACTAAACGCGATACCTGCGCGGTATCGTTTTTAATATATTGCGCTTCGTCGAGTATAATATTTTCAAAATAAAGTGGTGAATAATACGCAATATCGCGTTTAAGTAGCGGATAAGTAGTTAATATACATTGTGCTTGCGCTACATTTTGTAATAACTCATTACGCTGGGCACCAAAAATAGTGGTTACTTTTAAGTTTTTAGCAAACTTGGTTATTTCTTTTTCCCAATTGCTTACTAGGCTTGTAGGGCACACAATGAGTGTAGGGCCTGCTTGCGCATTATTATAACTACTTGTTAGATAGGCAATAACTTGCAGAGTTTTACCTAATCCCATGTCGTCTGCTAAAATTCCGCCAAGCTGATGGCGTTTTAAAAAGTTTAACCACGCAACGCCTTGCTGCTGATACTCGCGCAATACAACTGAGTCATTTAACCCTTGTATAAGCGTAGTGGGGCGCGACTGGTCATTACTATTTAGCTCTTCTAAATAACGTGACAATGACTCGTCGTGTAGTTCAACATTTATAGCAGTATGACTTACCAGTTCAGGCAAGTATGAAAGCGGAATATTAAATTCATCTCTGGTTTTTATAAATTCAAATCGTTGTTTAAACTCATTTAACAAATGCAACGCTGCTTTATTTATAGCGCCAAACTCACGACCTATTGGGTAGTAATAAAACAACTCACTTTGACGATTTAACGATTCATAATGAGCATCTGTTTGATTAAATAATAATGTAGCTTTAGCATCGTTTAATATAATTTTGCACTGCATTTGATGCCCCGCAGTACGGTGTACATGCAAAGCTACTTGGCTTTGTGGGTTAACAGCATTTACTTTACTAACCGATACTTTCCAGCCTCGTTGAACAAAGCTAGGAAACACCTCATACACTAACCAGTGTAAGTGAATTGGCGATTGTTTATTAAAAATAAACTCACTTTGTAAACCCCCTTTACAAAAATCGAAACCTAAGTTTATTAGCTCGTTTTTTACGGTGTTTTCAAAAGCACTATTTACTAGGGTTTCTGGCGCTGTGCCTGCCAAATAATTTTTATTTTTATATTTAAACAATAACGAAAGCGTTAATCCTTCCGCCGACATTGTTACTTTTAAAACCGCATTACTAGAGAGTTTTGAAGTATTGTTTTTTTCATTAGTGGGGTGCGGAATAACACCTGAGCCAAAGTTATCGGCGAGTTGTTTATAAATACGGTCAAAATTAGTGTCGTGTAATGCTGGAATTGTTTGTAAATGAGCAATTTCGTCTGCACTTAAAGGGGTGCGAATGCGTCCTACTTTATAAGTATCGAGATCTAAATAAGTAGGTGGCGTTGTTTTAATTAGTGTCCAATTTTTGCTGTTTTCTAAATTAACTTTTAATTGGGTTAGATCTTTTACTTGCTGCCAACTAAAGCTTAACGCTTGCCCTGTTTGCGCTTTAATTGATACGCGTGATCGTTGTAAAAACAATCTTTCAGTTGCTATAAGCTGTTGCAGTGCGTTAAAACCCCATTGCCCTTTAAGCTCAATATTACCTACTGCATTTTGTGAACGTATCCAGCTAAATAATCTAAAGTCGCTTTCTAATAAATCGCTAGGAGTTACAAAGCTGTTTAGCTGTTGCTCGGTAAGGTTACGGCCTAAGGCATAGCTTTGATTTTCATCGTAATTAGCTATTTTGGGCGTTAAAAACACTTTATTATTTTCTACATCTAATACAAATAAAAGCACTTGTGAAGGCGGTTGTTCGGTACTGTTTTTAAGTGCTCCGAGTTCAGTAAACCAATCATTAATAAAGTAGTCTTCGCCGTACTCACCCGAGTGTTCTATTTTAAGTTTGAGCAAAATAGCAGCTAAGTGACGGCATTTTGTTTTAACGTTACAGGTACAGTGAGTATCTACCGAATAACCAGTAGGTACTTTACTGATCTCAATACGTTGATTAAACGAAATACCTTTGTCGCCACGTACTGTTGAATCCACAACTGAAAAATCGCTATTATGCTCTAACCAGCTAATTTGGCCGTTTTTATAATACGCTTTACCTTTAGCCAATACGGCGGGCTTAAACAATTTTTTAATGAAGCGTTCAGAAAGAGGAAACTGGGTAGCCTGCTCATTTTTAATTTCTTCAAAAATAGCCATTAGATCAGTTTTAGATAAGTTAGCAGACATGTCACTCAAAGTATTAAATTTTAAAAACAATTTTTTTAGTATATGCCTTATATGCTCTGAGCTAAAGCAATATTAACGTTAAATAAACTGGTTGGAGCTGAGCGCTTAGTAAAAAATTGCTTTATAGCTAAATAATGCGCTAATTATTATTTATTTAAAATAAAACACACAGCTAACTCACAAGTTAAAAACAACTTACTAACACAAGGAGGGGGTTTACAGATCAGCTTTATACTAACAAAGCGCAAAACAGGTAGGATCTAAGATAAAAAGGTAATTTAGTTAGTAAAAAGCTGATCTAAAATAGGCAAGTAACTCTTTTATGCTTAAATTTTGCTATATGGGATCAGTTTTTTACTAACTTAAAGGGTGTACAGATCAATATTTAACTAAGCTAACACCCTTATAGATCATTATTTTACTAACTAGTTAAATGCAGCTAATAGCTTAGTAAGTTGTTCTAAGCGTTTGTCTGTCATAACTTTATTGTTTATTTTTACTGAAACATCACCATTTTTTAAACTGCGCTGTACTGAAACAAAGTTACTCTCAAGCACAACTTCACGTTTAACGGCTATTTGTGGCTCGGTAGTTAAATACTTAGTAATGGCCATTGCACGCTTGTCATCGCTTGCTGCTGCGTTTATGTCTTCATGGTTAGCAATGTCAGCAACTAGCAAGTTAAAGGCTGCTTGGTCGCGCTCCTTTGCGCTAATCAGCTTTTTAGCCACTTCACGGCCAACATGATTAGCTGTAGGGTAAAGTGCAACAACATCTGCAGGGATTTGCTCGAATGCTTTTATTGCATCGGCAACCGCGGTATGCGATACGCCTTCAATAACTGCAATTTCACGGTAAGAGCCTTTTTTACCTTGCTCAATTAATTCATTTTTAGTGTTTTGATAAGCTTGTCCAAGTTCCCACAAGCTAGGTGCTATGTATTGATCAGACGAAACAGCTAAAATTTTTGCATCTTGATCAGTAAAGTCGCTAGAGCTCAACACTAAATAATCGGCATTACCCAAAATGCAGGCTTTACGGCGGCGTGATCCCGCAAGTACTAAGCTTGTATCGCCTTGATCCCAAAGAAGTGCCGGGTGTTGATTACGGCCATCTTCTTTTATTGCCGGTAGAATATCGGATACCGACTTTTCATTTAACAGCGACTGTACACGGCGGTTTTTGCCATATACCTGGGTTGTTGACTCAATGTCACTATGGGAAATCACTTTACAAACTAGGGTAATTTCTCTGCTAGGATCGCTTGGCGCTGGCATACGAATTACATCGCCCGCATTTGCTTGCTCTAATAAAGCATCAAGACTACTACTACCAACCGCTGTTGCAAAAGGGTCTAAGCGGGTGTCATTTTTACGTTTTTTAGCCATTTTTGTTTAACATCCTTACTTAGGGGTATTTAGTTTTGATTGTGTAGATTGCCAATTAGAGCGGATCAGCATTTCGAGCTCATCAACTACATCTTTTATATTTTCTTGCGCACGCATTAACGATTCGCGACTCGCTAAACTATCTGATGCTTTTTGATCAAAAATAGTGTTAAACGAAGACGAACTCGCTGTAATTGCTGAGCTATGATTAATTGGGTAACTCATTACTTGGCGACCAAAGGCACTACGAACATCTTTAACGATATCGCGTTGCGAGTGGTTACCTTTTACATAGTTAGTTACTAAAAACTGCATAAAGTCCCATCCTTCATGGCCTAGGGCTGCAACTGTATGATAAATCTCACCTAAACGTTTTAAATATTTATTATTTGCATCAAAGTCTACTGCTTCTGGATGAACCGGTATTAGCATTGCTGTAGATGCCATTAACGCATTATAAAACATAAAGTTAAGTGTTGGAGCTGTGTCGATTAATAACACATCAAACTCATCTTTTACTGGGTCAATTACTTTTTCAAGTAACTTATGATAATGACGGGTTTGTTCATAATTTGAGGTGTCTTTGAGTAAAGTAGCTGTTTCATGTTCAAAATAAAAATCATCCATACCAGATGGTAAAACACGAATATTTGGAATATGCGTAGGTAAAAATGAGTTTGATACAAATTCAGGCCAGGTTTCCCCTTCGTCTAAATCAATACAATCACGCATTAAATCGCCAACGGTAATTGGATCGGGCTCTGCCGATGGAAAAAAGCTAGATGATGAACCTTGAGGATCTAAATCAATAATACCGATACGATAGCGTTTAATATTTGTAGTTGCCAGTGCTGCTGCAATATTAACCATACTAGTTGTTTTACCACAACCGCCTTTTAAGGAGTTAATTACAATAACTTGCAGTTTGTCATCACCAGTACGGTGATCTGGCTGAATATCCATAATATCGGCCATAGCAAAAATATTTACTAAAGTGTAAGCGTAATGACCATTTGCACCACGTTTGATATTTAAATTATCAAAATCACCATTGTCGTGGCGTCTTTTTAAGGTACGATTGTTACAACCTAGCAGATCGGCAGCTGCTTTTTGCGTATAAGTTCTTAATTCTTTTTCTTCAGATTTAAGATGAGCGCGATAATGTTGTATACGTCCTTCTAGTGACTTTTCGGCAACTTCAGCTGTTGCTTTCAAAAGCCGGTAGGTACTTAGCGCATTATTATTGATAGACATACTTAATTCCTCAAAGTTAGGCTGTTAGTATAATGTCCATTCAATTTGCTGTAAACAACTATTTATAGTGACATGTGTTTTATAAACAAGACATCTAATAATATTTTTACATGCTTAATATCTCTTAGTATAAATAGAGAGGTTAAGTATGGTTAAGTATATAAGGTATTAAAGGATAGAGGCTTAAATAAAGGTCATAAATACATGATTTATATGAATAATAATAAAATAAGCAGATCAGCTTTATACTTGGTTAAGATCAGATCTTTATCTACTAGCAGATCAGCTTTTTACTAAGCTGAAAATTAAAACAATAGTTACGCACAGGTTAATCATTAAGTTGTGCACAAAAAAGGTCTGGTAGATCAGTTTTATACTAAGTAAATTATAAAGTTATACACCGACTCTGTAGTAAAAGAAGGCTTTTAATTAGTATAGATCTGATCTGTAGTAGGTACAGATCAGATCTATGCTAACTCAATATGTGCTTATCCACAGGGCTTTTAGTTTTTTAGTTAATTTGTCGTGTTAAATATTAAAAATTTAGCTTTGTAATGGACAAAAATCTCACTGAGTTAGTAAAAATGAGATTTGTAACTGCCTAGTTAGTAAAATAATGATCTGAAATTGAGTTAATTAGCATCCGCTTAGTATAATAGTGATCCGAAGGTTTTATTTTAGCTCAGATCACTTTTATACTAACTTAAACATTTAACTTTTTTGTCTTTATGTGTTGTTATTAGCTGTCGCAATAAAAATGGAAATAACAACAATGAGCCGAAAGGTCAACATCTCGGTAGATAACTTGCCCGATACACTAAGGGGCCAAATTCACGGGGTGGAAAGTGCAATTGATAATGAAAGCTTAGCACTGTTTACAGATAATAAAGATGTGCGGATTTCGATAGAAAATGCAGCTCATGGATTACGTGCTTATTCGAATACTTTTAACCATTATGATTTATGGGGACGCTTTGTCCGTTCGGGGCATAAAAAATTACCATTAGAAGAAGCACCTAAAAAAACAATAATTACACGCAAAATATCTGAAAAAATAGATGGTATTTTGTACGACGGTGAATTAAAAATAACGCCGGCGGTTGTTAGCACACGCAAAGATGGTGAAGACGTAGAATATTTGGTTTGGCCATCAGATCGAGAAGAAAAAGTAGAACGTGCGCTGATCCGTTTAGCTTCTAAAGGTAAAATAGTAAAAATAAATTTTAAGTCCGGTATTCAATATGCTGTTGTTTTTTCAATGAACGAATTAGCACAAGAGCTGAAAACCGTTGGCCAATCTATGCCATATCCACAAATTAAAGAATCACTTGAAGCATTACAAGGCTCGAAACTTTCGTTTAAATATTCAGCAACAGACACCAAAAATACAAATATTGATGATTCATTTTACGAGTCGAACATGAACTTTTTATCGTCACTGCATTTTAGTGGAAAAAAAGGTCAAGGTGGAAATGTTAAATGTGTTGCGTGTTTAAATGCATTTGTGCATAACATGATTGATAACCTTGAATACAAAGGATATTACTTTAACAGCGCCCAAGAATTAAAACGCGGATTGTCGCGTTGGATGATGCTGCGCTTATATCATCTTTGGCGTTATGCAGCGCCGGGTAAAACATACCATTTTAGATTACTGTCTATTATGGAAAAGTACGGCTCAATTTATTCAACGGATAATATTACCGAAAATAAATTAAAAGCGCTGCGTCGTGATATGACCACAACAATGAAAGATTTGATCGAGAAAGGAGCTATCTCTGAGTACAGTATTACCAATGTTAAAGACGATAAAACCGGTAATATTATTGACTACACTTACGAAATGCATCCATCAGACCAATTTTGTGATGAGATACTTACTCTGAATAAACACAATAAACGTATTGAAATACAAGGCGGTAAGCGTATTGTTGAAAATGCTGTGCTTATTGATGAAGACAAACTTGTTGAAATAGTAGATAAGTAATTTTTATTACAGAGTCCAATAATAACAAAGGTCACCTAGCGTGACCTTTTTAACATAATCACTTTTCTACTTGTTCTAAATAAAGTCGATCTACTAAAAAATCATAGTCACGTTTTCGTGGATGACTTAATGGTTTTTCGTAATTTGGTAATATCCCAAGCTTTACGTCTGGTTCTGGGTTTATTAAAATAAAAGGTAGCGCCGCACTGACGTGATAACGGTTTTGCGCGGTATAACGCACATTTACCTGAGGGCTAACTCGAGTAGGGCGCCTAATTCTAAGTTTTTCTTTTTCACCTAAACTTGCTACCCGTAATTGCTCTTGTGCTACTAGCGCCTGCCATTTTTGCTGGTCGATCATTCTGGGGTTTCTATAACTAGCTGACTTTTGTAACATTTCGAGGGCCATTTTTTTGGTCAGTGTTTTAGTTGCATGTTTGTGCATCCAGGTAAATCGTACTGAAAAAGGCGATTCATGTTCACTATGAATTTTTCGATAAGCAGCCAAAGTAATTAAGTTGGGTACTGCATTATGCACCGCTTCAAAACGAGCATCGTTGTTATCAATAGCTAAAATACACTCTTTAAACGCTGCTTTTGCCTTATTTACTTGAGCAATTCGATTAATTAGTGCTTGTTTGTCAGCATTTTTTATAACTAATAGGCCAGGATGACGCTTTAAAACTCGGCTACTTAGCCCTTGTTTTTTATAAATGTCAGTAAAGGAATTTAATATAGCTTTATGTGCTAGATCGCCTGATATTTTAGTAACTTTAATCGATTCGGCCACTTTATCTTCATCAACAGTGCTTATATCAGGAAGTTGATAATATTCGGCTTTTGTATATTCACATAGATTAAGCTCTTCTATTAGCCTTAATGTTAGTTCGCTCATTAAATCAAACTGACTTCTTATTTGTACTTTAGTTACCATGCAACCTCCAAAGAACACATCTTACCTAACTAATTATCGCACATAACCTTATCTTTGTTTAGCAAATAATTTTAGTTTACTCGGGGCTAAGTTAATTTAATATTTAATTAAAGTATGATGTGTTCTTTACAGCTTTGGTTAATTTTAAAATCTCGTGCTTATGCATTTGAGTAGCTTAACTCTTAATAATAATTCCCCAATACTCACATTTGTATACCGTTATAGGTTACAGCTAATAACGGCCTACTAGCTTCTGAGTGCAATTTAACTTTAGCCATGATTTGTGGTGAGGCTTTAAAATGAGGTTGATATAATTAACCGGCTCATACTTTGGGATACTTAAAATGTTTAGCTTGTGAGAACTGAATATACATTTATTAGGGTTTGAGTTGCCTGTAGCTTAACTAATTAAGAAGCAAGTGGTGTTAATTAGCGCCGCTCTCAACATTCATACAAAGAGCAATTTAATACATTGCTGATATAAGCTTTACGACTTGTATTATGTATGGGGGGAAATGCAATACGTTGTCATGTCTATTTATACTGCCGCATAAGATCTGCAAAGCGTAAAGATTATACATATTACAATTTTTAACCTAAGTAGTAACTACCACTATCCACATTTTTATAAAAACTTAGTACAGAACCAAAAGAAGTCTTTGTACTTTAACCTTAGCCTAATAAACCTACTGTTTATAGATCTCTAGTATGTGTTGCAGTGGCAAATAAAATGCGTCATAGCATGTATTTTTAAAAGCGCATAGTTATTGCTCAACTTTTATTAAAGTAACTGTAAAGCTAAGAATACACATGATGCAATTTAAGTATGATGTGTTCCTAGTTTGACCTGTTATAATAATTAACTCGGATTGAATGTAAGTCAACAACTCAAAAGTAACCATATAGAAGCTTAACTATATGTTTTAAATAGGTTATATGTTTTCTATTTGTCATTTTGTATTTGCGCTAAGGGCCCAACATATACGGCTAAATATATTAATTACCTAACCCATAACTAAATAATTAGTAAATAGTGAATTTAGTCCTTGAACAAACAGCCCTGCATACGTTAATTTCGTTGTATCAGGTAAATAGGAATGAGGAATGAATATGCAAACGTGGAACCCAAATAGCTGGAGAGAACTGCCAATATTGCAGCAGCCAAACTACCCAGATCAAGAATCACTTAAATCAGTAGAAGCGCAATTAAAGAGTGCTCCGCCTTTAGTATTCGCTGAAGAGACCAGAAGTTTATTTAAGCAGCTAGAAGATGTATGCGAAGGGCGCGCTTTTTTATTACAAGGTGGTGATTGTGCTGAGTCGTTTAGTGACTTTAATGCCGCTAACATTCGCGATACTTTTAAAACAATTTTACAAATGGCCGTGGTATTAACTTACGGCGGTAAATGCCCAGTAGTTAAAATAGCGCGTATGGCAGGGCAGTATGCAAAACCACGTTCAGCAGATTTAGAAACGATTGATGGCGTATCACTACCGTCATACCGTGGCGACATTGTTAACAATTTTGAGTTTACCGAACAAGCGCGTATTCCAGATCCACAACGCCTAATGACAGCGTATCATCACAGTGCCGCTACGTTAAACTTACTGCGTGCATTTGCACAAGGTGGCCTTGCTGACTTACACCAAGTAAACCGTTGGAATATGGGCTTTGTTGCGGCTAATCCACAAAAAGAAAAGTATCAACAGCTAGCTGATAAAATTCAAGATGCGCTTGAGTTTATGGAAGTGTGTGGTATTAATTCTACTATTGCACCAAGCTTAAAAGAAACCGATTTATACACCTCTCATGAGGCGCTATTACTAGGCTACGAAGAAGCACTAACTCGCCGTGACCATTTATCTGGCGATTGGTACGATTGTTCTGCGCACTTTGTGTGGATTGGCGAGCGTACGCGTCAGCTAGACCACGCGCATATTGAATTTTTTAAAGGAATTAAAAATCCAATCGGGGTTAAAGTTGGCCCAGGCATGGACCCAGATGATTTAATACGCTTAATTGATGCATTAAACCCAGATAACATTCCAGGTCGATTAACATTAATTACCCGTATGGGCGCAGATATACTCCCTGAAAAACTACCGGCACTGGTACGCAAAGTACAACAAGAAGGCCGTAAAGTAATTTGGAGTTCTGATCCAATGCACGGTAACACCGAAAAGGCGAGTTCAGGATACAAAACACGTAGCTTTGATAACATCATGCGTGAGATCAGCCAGTTTTTTGCAGTGCATAAAGCCGAGGGCAGCTATGCAGGCGGCGTGCATTTAGAAATGACAGGTCAACACGTTACTGAGTGTACTGGCGGTGCGTACGGACTGTCTGACGACGATTTAGCACAGCGCTATAAAACCCAGTGCGACCCACGTTTAAATGCCGATCAAGTATTAGAACTAGGCTTTTTAGTTGCCGATTTATTAAAAGACGCACGCAAATAAGTAAAATGAATCCCCTAAATACAAACGCCGCTAATTAAGCGGCGTTTTTTTATACTTTCTAGTTAAGCTAACCACACTGTAAGTTAGTACTTACGGCGCTCTAAATCAGTATCAGATATAATCTTCGCCGATATTTCTTCAACTGAGTGATGAGTAGAGTTTAAAAATGGAATTCTATTACGCTTATACAGCATTTCTACTTCGCGCACTTCTATACGACATTGACGAATAGAAGCGTATTTAGAATTAGCCATACGCCTGTCTCTAATGGCAGCAAGGCGCTCAGGATCAATAGTTAAGCCAAAGAGTTTATGTTTAAAAGGTATTAAGCATTTAGGCAAGCCTTCAGTTTCAAGGTCGTCTTCGGTAATCGGGTAGTTAGCGGCTTTAATACCATATTGTAGTGCTAAATATAAACTCGTTGGGGTTTTACCACTGCGGCTCACACCGATTAAAATAATATCGGCCTCTCCATAGTTTTTAATATTACCGCCATCATCATTCATCAGCGCGTAGTTAACCGCATCAATTCTAAAATCATAGCTTTTTTCATGAATAGAGTGAGTTCGATGAATTTTTGGTACTGGCGCCACATTTAGTTCTTTTTCTATTTTTTCGCTATAGGTTGTCAAAAAGTCATAACACACTGCATTAGCAGAGCTAATAATTTCAGTTAAGTTGTAATTTACAAAGGTAAAAAATATTAAAGGCTTTTCACCGTCTCTTTTAGCCGTTGCATTAATTAACTCTTTAATTTGATGCGCTTTCTCTTCTGTTTCTACAAAGGGAATGGTTTTATGATTAAATTCAACAGGGAACAGTGACAAAGTAGCATGGCCAAAAACCTCAGAAGTAATTGCTGTGCCATCTGAAATATAAAAAGCAGTTCTCATAAATCCTCTTTTTTATTACTTTTAATTTTAAAATTAAGTTTCTCACGGTTTACGTGAGGACTGTTGCCAGTGTAGAATGGGTGTGACCTTTATAAAAGGTTTTCTTTCTTAACTCTCACAGTTATATCGATTGTATTAAGTAAATAGTCAATTATAGCGATAGGAAGCGCTTTATTAGCAACATAAAAATTAACAGGTAGTTGTTCTACATGAAAATTTTTAACTTGTTAATACAATGTCTAACTCGCTAAAATGATTAAATGTTAATTAGTTGGTATTTAGTACTACAATTTGTTTTTTTGGAGAAAGATCCGTGCAAGAATACGTTCTCTGGTATCAAGAGCTTGGTATGCAAGATGTTCCTCGTGTTGGCGGTAAAAACGCTTCACTTGGCGAAATGATTTCAAACCTAGCAAACGCAGGTGTACAAGTGCCGGGTGGTTTTGCAACTACCGCTGATGCTTTTAATGAGTTTTTAGATCAATCAGGACTCACCGCAAAAATTCACGATATTCTAGATACACTTGATGTTGAAGATGTGAATACACTCGCTAAAGTCGGTGCCGATATCCGCCAATGGATAATCGATACACCATTCCAACCTAATCTAGATAAAGCCATTCGCGAAGCATACAGCCAACTCCACGGCGACACAGCAGCCGATGTTTCATTTGCAGTACGTTCATCAGCTACTGCTGAAGACATGCCAGACGCATCATTCGCAGGCCAGCAAGAAACTTTCCTAAACGTTGTTGGTATCGACTCAGTAATGGTCGCTATTAAACACGTATTTGCTTCATTATTTAACGACCGCGCTATCTCTTACCGTGTTCATCAAGGGTACGATCACCGTGGTGTTGCACTGTCTGCTGGTATACAACGTATGGTTCGTTCAGATAAGTCAGCATCTGGCGTTATGTTTAGTATTGATACCGAGTCTGGTTTTGAAGATGTTGTATTTATCACATCAAGCTACGGGCTAGGAGAAATGGTTGTACAGGGCGCAGTAAACCCTGATGAATTTTATGTTCATAAACCAACATTACTTAAAAACAAACCTTCAGTAGTACGTCGTAACATTGGCTCTAAAGCCATTCAAATGATTTACTCAGAAGACAAAGCACATGGTAAGCAAGTAGACATCGTTGATGTTGCCCCTGAGCTTTCAAATAAATTTTCGATTACAGATGAAGAAGTGCAAGAACTTGCCAAGCAAGCTGTAATCATCGAAAAACATTACGGTCGTCCAATGGACATCGAATGGGCAAAAGACGGTAACGACGGCAAACTATATATAGTTCAAGCTCGTCCAGAAACGGTTCGCTCAAACGAAGATGCCAACGTAATGGAACGTTTTCAATTAAATGGCACCAGCAAGGTTGTTGTTGAAGGCCGTGCAATTGGTCATAAAATTGGTAGCGGTGTTGTTCGTGTTCTTAACTCAATCAAAGAGATGGATCAGGTTCAAGTAGGCGACATTTTAGTTACCGACATGACCGACCCAGATTGGGAACCAATCATGAAACGTGCAGCAGCGATTGTTACAAATCGTGGTGGCCGTACTTGTCATGCTGCAATTATTGCACGTGAACTTGGTATTCCAGCCGTTGTTGGTTGTGGTAACGCAACTGATTTAATAACAGCTGGTCAAGAAGTTACCGTATCATGTGCCGAAGGCGATACAGGTTTCATCTACGAAGGTATTTTAGACTTTGAAGTACTTACTTCACGTGTTGACGAAATGCCTGAGCTACCAATTAAAGTAATGATGAACGTAGGTAATCCAGATCGTGCATTCGATTTTGCTCGTTTACCACATTCAGGTGTTGGCCTAGCCCGTGTTGAATTTATTATCAACCGTATGATTGGCGTTCACCCTAAAGCACTACTTAATTTTGATGCACAAACTGATGCATTAAAAGCAGAGATAACCGACATGATGGCCGGTTATGAATCTCCAGTAGAGTTTTATATCTCTAAATTGGTTGAAGGTATTTCTACTCTGGCGTGTGCATTTGCACCAGAGCGTGTAATTGTTCGCATGTCTGATTTTAAATCAAACGAGTACGCAAACTTAGTTGGCGGCCAACAATACGAACCGGAAGAAGAAAACCCTATGATAGGTTTTCGAGGCGCCGCTCGTTATGTGTCAGAAGCTTTCCGCGACTGTTTTGCTCTAGAGTGTGAAGCAATTAAACGCGTAAGAAACGGCATGGACATGACCAATATCGAAATCATGATCCCATTCGTACGTACCGTTGAAGAAGGTAAACGTGTTATTGAACTACTTGAAGAGCATGGCCTTAAACGTGGCGATAATGGTCTAAAAGTAATTATGATGTGTGAACTGCCTTCAAACGCACTATTAGCTGAAGAGTTTTTAGAGCATTTTGATGGTTTTTCTATCGGTTCAAACGACTTAACTCAGCTAACGCTTGGATTAGATCGTGACTCAGGTTTAATCGCACATCTATTTGATGAACGCGACCCTGCAATCAAAAAGCTACTTTCTATGGCAATTAAAACAGCTAAAGAAAAAGGCAAGTATGTAGGTATTTGTGGTCAAGGTCCTTCTGATCATGAAGACTTTGCAGCATGGTTAGTAGAGCAGGGTATCGACTCTGTTTCATTAAATCCAGATACAGTACTAGAAACATGGTTATACTTAGCTGAAAAACTAGCTAAATAATTACTTTGTTTAATAAAAATGCCAGCAAAAGCTGGCATTTTTGTTTGTGTAATTTAAAACAAAGTTTTAACGTGCTAATTTTTTATCTAAATATCGGCACGATTTAGTTAACGCTTTTTGACAAAGCCCCAAATAATGCCTTGCTTTTGGGTAGTCAAAAGAAAAACACAATAACCCTGCCATAAAAAATATTAACGATGGTCCAGGTACAATCGCAAAAAATAAACCCAGTAACATGCACAATACACCGGCTAAAAGTAATAGTATTTTTTTCATAGTTAAAGCCCTCTAGTAACTGTTAACTTGAGTATAATTGCAGTGCGAATAAAATCGATTAAAAGTGTGTTACAAACTGTAAAATCTTCAATTTCTATTACCCCGCAGCATGATATAATTAATCAAATGCCTTAAAATATCGCCGTCATGATAGCAACTATTACACAGCAAGATGCCGCGACAGAAGTTGTCGCAAATTACTTAAGTACCATTAAAAATCAAGGGTTTACTGGAGACACTGACGCAAGTTATGCAACCCGCATAACAGCTTCAACCGATAACAGTATTTACCAAGAGCTACCGCAAGGTGTTATCTTTCCTAAAACCGAAAAAGATATTCAACTTGCGTTGCAAACAGCATCTCGCGACCCCTTTTTATCGTTAACATTTGGTCCGCGCGGCGGCGGCACTGGGACTAACGGGCAATCATTAACCCCTGGCATTATTGTCGATTTATCACGATACATGCGTGAAATACTCGAAATAAACACACAAGAAGGCTGGGTGCGTGTACAAACTGGGGTAATAAAAGATCAGCTTAATGACTTTTTAAAACCTTATGGGTTTTTCTTTTCACCCGACTTATCTACCAGTAATAGAGCAACCATTGGCGGTATGATCAGCACTGATGCTTCGGGTCAAGGCTCGCTAGTTTACGGTAAAACGAGTGACCATGTTTTAGGGCTAACAACTTATTTGGTCGATGGCACACCTATGTGTACTGCAGCTATTGATACAGAGAAAGCAAAGGTAATCGCAGAACAAGACACATTAGTTGGTCATTTATACAAAACCGTTTTAGCTATCGCACTAAATGAGCGCGAAGCTGTATTAGCTAAATTCCCTAGATTAAACCGCTTTTTAACCGGATACGACCTAGAGCATGTGCTAAGTGATGACTTACAAACTTTTGATATGAGCCGCTTAA
This sequence comes from Pseudoalteromonas sp. NZS127, assembly GCF_015864805.1. Lineage (NCBI taxonomy): Bacteria > Pseudomonadati > Pseudomonadota > Gammaproteobacteria > Alteromonadales > Pseudoalteromonadaceae > Pseudoalteromonas > Pseudoalteromonas sp. NZS127. The sequence continues at coordinate 64,740 of NZ_JADYWN010000013.1, forward strand.
TTACCGGCTCTGAAGGATCATTAGGTATAGTTACCGAGGCTAAATTAAAGCTAACCCCCATTGCTGAATTTAAAACTTTAATTAATATTAAGTATGATAGTTTTGATTCGGCACTACGTCATTCACCATTTTTGGTAGCTGCGAGAGCAACCTCAGTTGAAACTGTCGATAGCAAAGTTTTAAACTTAGCCCGCCAAGATATTATTTGGCATTCAGTATCGGACTTAATAACCGACATTCCTAATAAAGATATGCAAGGGCTCAACATGGTTGAGTTTAATGCTGTATCACCAGAGGATATAAAAGACAAAGTAGACACTTTGTGCAAACTATTAGATCAGTGCGTGGCACAACAAACTAATGGTGTTATTGGTTACCAGCTAACCAGTAATAAAAGTGATATTTTAACAATTTACGCCATGCGTAAAAAGTCAGTCGGGCTTTTAGGTAATGTAAAAGGCAGTCAGAAACCACTCGCCTTTGCAGAAGACACTGCGGTACCACCAGAAAACTTAGCTGATTATATAGTAGAGTTTAGAGCATTACTCGACAGCCATAATTTACAATATGGAATGTTTGGCCATGTTGACGCTGGCGTTTTACATGTTAGGCCTGCGCTCGATATGTGCGACCCAGAACAAGAAAAACTATTGCGTGTTATTTCAGATGAAGTGGTAAAACTCACCGCTAAATACGGTGGTTTAATGTGGGGCGAACACGGTAAAGGGTATCGTAGCGAATATGGCCCAGCGTTTTTTGGCGACCATTTATTTACTCAGTTACGTAAAATAAAAACTGCATTTGATCCAAATAACCGAATAAACCCGGGTAAAATATGTACACCTATCGATAGTGAAGACTCACTAGTAAGTGTTGATGGACAAAAACGTTCATGGTTCGATAAACAAATATCTATTGATGTAAAAACAAGTTTTAATAATGCCATGACTTGTAACGGTAACGGAATATGCTTTAACTACGATGAAAACTCACCAATGTGTCCGTCGTATAAAGTAACCGGCGATCGCCGACATTCACCTAAAGGCCGCGCAAGTTTAATGCGCGAATGGTTGCGCCTGCAAGAAGCAAAAAATGTAGATTTACTTGAGGTCGAAAAGCAACTTAATAAAGGCGAAGTAATTACCTGGTGGGAACGTTTTGTTCACAGCCGTGAAAAAAACAAAGGCATTTACGACTTTTCTCACGAAGTTAAAGCTTCGATGGACGAGTGCTTAGCCTGCAAAGCATGTACTACTGCTTGCCCAATTAAAGTAGATGTACCTACTTTTCGTTCGCGTTTTTTAAATTATTATCATAGTTACTACGCACGTCCACTCAAAGATTACCTAGTGGGTAATATAGAAGTTAGTGCGCCATTAATGGCTAAATTTGCACGTATTATTAATCCTATAGTAAGTACAGACCTAGTTAGTAACATAATTAAAAAAACCGTGGGTTATGTAAATACACCACAATTAAGTATTCCCGCACTAACTAATCGAGTAAACAAAGCTCATACTTTTAATTTTGAATTACTAAATAAATTAAGTGCTGAGCAACAAAACGAATATGTATTAATAGTACAAGACCCATTCACTAGTTTTTATGAAGCAGAATTAGTAGAGAGTTTTATTACGCTTATTACCCAGCTCGGCAAAAAGCCAATGTTATTACCTTTTAAACCCAATGGAAAACCACAACATGTAAAAGGGTTTTTACATGAGTTTAAAGTAACAGCAAAAAACGCCGCGGAGTTTTTAAATAAACTTAACGATATTAATGCGCCACTGGTTGGTTTAGATGCTTCATTAGTTATGTGTTACCGCGATGAGTACAATACAATTTTAGAAAATAATCGTGGTGATTTCCATGTGCAACTTGCTCACGAGTGGTTACAAACTCAATCGTTTACGCAATTAAAAGCAAAACAAAATACTAATACTAATACTGAATTTACTTTATTAAGCCACTGTACCGAAACTACCGCCTTACCAAAAGCTGCGAGTGTTTGGCAAAATATTTTTAGCGATATTGGCTTAACATTAAAAACAACCAGTACTGGTTGTTGCGGCATGGCGGGTACTTATGGTCATGAAGCACAAAACCAAAACAACTCGCGCGCACTATACGAAATGAGTTGGAAACCTATTGTAGATAAAAATAAACCCGAGCAACTGTTATCAACAGGATTTTCTTGTCGTAGCCAAGTTAAACGATATGAAAAATTTAAACCTAAACATCCAATTGAGTTACTTGCACACCTACTTAGCAATTAAACTTTATTAGGCTGATTAAAAAATGCGTAACTTTATAAATAAAATTACGCATTTTTACTTTTTACTTTTTAGCAAAACTATCTGCAATTGGCTTAGTAGTTATACCATGAATAAATACACTAAATAAAATAGTGGTCATAGCAATAGTTGCAATCTGATATTTATTTTCTATTTGAGTATCAATTACCATTAACGTAAATACTATCGATGCGAGTCCTCTTGGTCCAAACCAAGCAAAAGTAAATCGCTCTTTTATATTCAGTGCAGTAAATTGCAGTGACAACATAACCGGAATTATTCTGATCAAAGTTGCACTGAGTAAAGCATAAATTATTATTTCAAAACTGAGTTTTGGTAAAACCAAATAGGCACTTACAAAACCAAATAAACACCAAATTAATAATGCTGCAAAATCGGCTATGTGCTCTGAGTCTTCAACAATTTCACAACGTATCGACTCTGGAGAATATCGGTCAAACAATAAACCTGCTACAAACACTGCAATAAAACCACTACTATGAAAATACTGTGTAATAGAAAATATCGCCATTGCAAAACCTACCAGCAAAAAAGGACTGGTTTTTTGTGCAAAATAATGGCGTTGCATAGCAAAGTTTAAAGTGGGAATAAATATCGCAACACTCGCAATTGCAATCAATAGCGCTATACCAAGTTCCCGAGTAAAAATAATCATAGTTTGTGAAGCGGTGATCCCAAGCTCTGGGTTATTAGCTAATAACAAAAAAATTAAAAATACAGGTACACATAAACCATCATTTAAACCACTTTCAGTATTTATTCCTTCACGGATATTTTCGGGCACTTGTGTACTTTCTAATAGTCCTTTACTTAGTGCTGCATCGGTTGGTGTTAAAATAATTGCTAATAATGCAGCTTGAATAAGTGTTAACTCTGCAAATAAAAATAATGCAGTGCCAATACCTAACAACAAGGTAAGGGGTAGGGCAACAAATAATAATAAACTTGGATACTGATAACTGTGTTTTAAAACGCTTAGTTTTGTTTTTGTAGCGTCGGTAAATAAAAACAAACTTAAAGTTAATTCAATTAAAGGTAATATATAAGCTCCACCATTTTTTAATTGTTCAACTTCCTCAGGTATAAACCAAGCCAGTGCTATTCCTCCAATCACAAAAAACATTGGGCCAGTGATTTCGGTTCTTTCTAATTGCCGGATTGTTAATGAATAAATCAAAAACAAACTGCCAATAAAAGTAATGACTAAATATTCCATTATATTTTCCTTTTTAAACCAGATTTTGCACGTTCTTTTATATTTGTTTGAATATAAATTTGATCTGTAGTTGCTATTTTTGCGTGTCCTAAATCTTCAGATAAATGTTTGAGTGGTCGTGTTTGTGCATCGTGTGTTGCACCTGTATGTCTAAGCCAATGTGCGGTTGCAGCTTCAAGTTGTTCAGAGTCATCTTTAAAACCATCATCAAGTAAAGATTGCTGAGCTAAATCAAAACTTTGTTGTACCAAACGTCGTATTTGCCTAACTGTCATGCCACCTTGGCCACGAATTTTATGCACCAAAGGTTCAGATTCATCAACGCGTGGTAGGGCAGGTAAACCACGATAAAGTCGGTAGCGTTTTAAATATTCAACAAAATCATCGCTTAGAGTTACATCTCGTAATTTATTACCTTTACCCATAATACGTAAAAACCAAAAGCCATCGTTGTCTTGCCAAAAATGCGACATAACGGGCGACCATTGTGGCCGCTCTGACAATTCGGAGATCCGTAAATATAATCCTTTTAAACATGCCAGAGTAAATAAATTTCTTTCTAGATCAGGTTGTTGCTCACATAAGTCGCGCGTTACCCCAAACACATATTCCCATTGTATATCGCTTAGCGTATCGGGGATCTGTATTTGCGATTGAACCACTAAATAGGGACTATTCTTTTTTACTACAGGCACAAAATTGGCAAAGGTTTTTTCTTCTAAAATAGCAAATTTATAAAATACGTTAAGTGCAGTAAACATTGCCGATAATGTTTGTTGGCTAGCAATTGATTCTTTTTGGATGAAAGGGCGCCAATTTGTATTTAAACGACGAATACCTTGCTCGTCTTTATAACGCCATTGTACTGATGTTGTAGCCCAAGCTTTATCTGGTTCAACAACAAAATCTACATAACCTTCAATATCTTCGCGCTTTAAATCAAATACTGATTTTTCAGCCACTAACCATGCCCATAAATAAAAACGTTCAAGCTCACTTCTAAACCGACTATAGGTTGCTTCCGATTTGCGACCATAAACATATAAAAACTGGTATAAGAAGGTAAGATCTTGTTTTGATTCAGTTACAGTCAAGCCAACTTGCTGTATAAAGGTAGCCAGTTCTGGATATTCTGAATTTAAAGTATTATCTTCAAGATGAGCAATTTGATATCTCAATTGTTTTAACGTATCAACCAAAGCAACTAGCATAGTAATAAAATATTCAATAAAATAATAGACTTATAGATTAACCATAAAGTCCGATACTGTCTAGTATTGGACATAAATAGATTCTATTATTTTGTAATTATATACTTGCTAGTTATAAATGTTATTTAAGGAAAATTCATGAAAAGATTTATTTTGCTAAGTATGGTCGTATTTACACTCGCGCTCACAGGTTGTGCAACAACAGGCAGCGCCTCACCAAGCGAAAAACGTGCATTAGTGCATAGCATGGAATCAAATACATTAAGTAAACTTTACACGATAAAACCAGATGTTAAAAAGCAAATTGCTAACTCTGCAGGTTATGCTGTTTTTGATAATGCCAACGTCAATGTTGTTTTAGCTAGTTTTGGTGGTGGTTATGGTGTTATTAAAAATAACCTAACGGGTAAATCTACATACATGAATATGGGCGAAGCCGGTTTAGGCCTAGGTTTAGGTGTTAAAGACTTTAACGTTGTTATGGTTTTTCATAACCAAGCGGCACTAAACAGATTTATTGAACACGGTTGGGCATTTGGCGGAAACGCAGATGCAGCAGCTAAATATAAAGAAAAAGGCGGTGCATTAGTTGCCGAAGCAATAGCAGACCAAGTTACTGTGTATTCTTTGACCGAAAGCGGCCTTGCACTACAAGCAGTATTAAAAGGTACTAAGTTTTGGGTCGACTCCGAGCTTAATTAACCCCTAAATTACTCTCCTAAAAGCGAGCTGATTTGAATAATCACCCTCGCTTTCTTTTAAATATATCAATTTAACATAACATAACTTATAGGTTATCTATTATGCTGTAAATGAGAGGTTACTAGCTGATTAGCAATGGCTGTTAATTTCATAAACTTTAGAGAAATTAACCAATATTTCCCTCGTTAGCCATATAGTTCTCTCTTTATTTAGACATTAATTAAGAGTAGTCTAGCTATCTGAAAATTAATGTCTTTTAAAGTTCTTTTGATCAATCTGTAGGTAACAAATGGAAGTGAATTTAAGTAATAAGCCAAGTAATGTGATGTCAGATAACTTCTTACGTCAACGACGTAATTTGTTTATTATAAATTTATTAGTACTTTTTATGATGTTAGCAGAAGTGCAAGCAAATAAGATTACGCTGGGGGGAGTTAGCTTTGAAAAGTTTGGTAACCCAAAAGCAATATTTCTTTTCTTATGGGTTTCATGGGGCTATTTTTTCTATAGATTTATTCTTTATTTCCTCGAAGATGAATGGTCTAAGTGTAAACATAAATTTTCTGACTCCTTCCACTATTTCCTTAATAATAAATATAGAAAATTATTATTCATTAGTGGTAAAGATCTTAGATTTAATGATTTTTCATATTCTCAACTTAAGCATAATCGTTTCAGATGTTTGATTCCAATGCCTTATAATCCAATTTCTGAATCTCAAAAGAACGATGAAATTCAGTTTTATGAAAAACAGTTCATGTTTACTAAACTAAAGTTTTTTCTGAATTTTTTGTTCTTAACTACAATTTTTACTAATTACTTTCTTCCATTTTTGATTAGTCTTTTTACTTTTGTAGTTGCGTTAAAATCAGATTGGGAAGGTTCGATTATTAAACTAACCACTTTTTTTTGAATAGAATTAATAATAGTAAAATTCTGTCCAATCAAATCTCCCAACTGACAGGCTGTCAACCATGACAGCATTGTAACTAATTAATAAAAAAGGGCTTTTCGCCCTTTTCTTTAATGTTACGTACCGTAATTTATGGGCTGTAATAACTATACAATAAATAAGTATAAGATCCAGATGCCCTGTATTATACAGAGCGTCTGGATCTTAATTATAACTTTTATTAACTAAGAATAGTGTAAAGTAACGCAGCTAAAGTACCACCTATAGTCGGACCTAACACTGGAATCCATGAATAACTCCAATTACTATCTATCTTACCTTTGATCGGTAACAAAGCATGTACAATTCTAGGCCCTAAATCTCTAGCTGGATTTATTGCATATCCTGTTGTACCACCCAATGAAAGCCCAATTCCCCACACAACAAAAGCAACTGGAATTGCACCTATAGAGCCCAAACCAATTTTAGTCCCAGTACCATTGTCGATTTCAGCCGCCGAAAAATAAAATACACAAATCAATAAAACAAAAGTACCTACAATTTCACTAATTATATTTCTAAATGTATTTGGTATTGCTGGTGCTGTACAAAAGACTGCTCGTTTTAATTCTGCATCATCTGTAGCATCAAAGTGATCTTTATATATTACATAAACTAAAAAAGCTCCAATCATTGCACCAATAAATTGTGCAGCAATGTAAGCAGGGACTTCAGTCCAAGAAAATTTTTCAGCTACTGCTAAGCTAAGTGTTACAGCTGGGTTTAGATGTGCTCCACTATAAGGGCCAGCGACAACCACACCAATAAATACAGCAAGACCCCAAGCTGTAGTAACAGCCATCCACCCTCCTCCTTCACCTATTGTTTTTTTTAAAATATTATTAGCAACTACACCGCCTCCAATTAAAATTAAGAGGGCCGTTCCTAATATTTCTGCTATAAATGGTGTCATTTTATATTCCTTGCTAAAAGCTAAAATTAAATCTACCTTAATGAACATGTCTTTTTATAAGCGAATACTATCTACACTATGAAACTATTTTTGTTTAAATGTTGTAATTCAAAGTGCTTGATATCCTTAAAAGCATCTATAATGGTCACTAATAAAACTATCCTATTGAGCTTAGAGTTTATGATTGCGAGTTTGAATAACTTTACTTACATCCATAAACTCTAATCAAACAAGTTTGGTATGAATTTATATTTAAAGGTAAATTAGTAACTTATCCTTCACTTTGTACTTTTTTAACTGATTTACACCAGCCATCATAAAGCTCATCACGTTTTGTTTTGGTCATGCCAGGTTCGAATCGTCTTTCACAATTCCAATTAGTTGCCAATGACTCAAGTGATGAGAATACACCAGCCCTGAGTCCTGCAAGATAAGCTACACCTAAAGCAGTCGTTTCACTAATAGTTGAACGGTCAACCTCTGCACCTAAAACGTCTGACAAAAACTGCATAAGCCATCCATTTATGACCATACCACCATCAACTCTAAGTACCTGAGGCCTTACGCCGTCTGATTCCATAGCCTTTTGAAGATCTTTAGTTTGAAAACAAACAGACTGTAATCCTGCTGTTACTATCTCTTTAATACCCGTATCTCTAGTTAATCCAAATATAGCCCCACGAGCATTTGGATCCCAATATGGTGCACCCAAACCAGTAAATGCAGGAACCATATATATTCCATGATCTAGGGAGGTATTGATAGCGAGTAATTCTGTTTCATCTGCTTTTTCAATTAACTGTAAGCCATCTCTAAGCCATTGAATTGCTGCGCCAGCTATAAAAATACTGCCCTCTAATGCATAGGTTGGTTTGCCATTCAAACGATAGGCGACAGTACTAAGAAGTCTATTTTTAGATTGAAGAACTTGATCACCTGTATTAACCATCATAAAGCACCCTGTTCCATAGGTACTTTTAGCCATACCTGCTTGAAAGCATGTTTGGCCAAACAGTGCTGACTGTTGATCACCTGCCATACCTAAAATAGGCACTTCGTAACCTAAATATTTTTCACTCGCCATACCAAAGTCATCTGATGAATCCATTACTTCTGGTAGCATATTTAATGGAACATCAAGTAATTCAAGTAGTTCGGTATCCCATTCTTGCGTATGAATATTAAATAGCATAGTTCTCGATGCATTAGTTGCATCTGTGCGATGTTCTTTTCCGCCTGTCAACTTCCATAACAAATAAGTATCGACCGTACCAAAAATTAAATCACCATTTTCTGCTTTTTCACGAGCGCCTGGACAACTTTCTAAAATCCAATTTATTTTAGTCGCAGAAAAATACGGATCGATTAATAACCCCGTTTTTTGCATAATTAGTTCTTCTTTTCCTGCAAGCCTTAAACTATCGCATAGTTCTGTTGTACGCCTATCTTGCCAGACTATCGCATTATAAATGGGTTCACCGGTTACTTTATCCCAAACGATTGTAGTTTCGCGTTGATTAGTAATACCAATAGCAATAACTTTATCATGCTCAGGATCTAGGTTCTTCATAACAGCATTAATAGTATGAAGAACAGACTCCCATATGTCCTCAGGCTTATGCTCAACATAACCATCTTTTGGAAAATGTTGTTCAAATTCTTGTTGTTCTATATATGCAACTTTGCCATTTAAATCGAATAAAACACTGCGAGAGCTAGTCGTACCTTGATCAATTGAAAGGATATAATTATTCATTATTTTTTACACTTTAACATTCGGTTATTTTCGTTTTTGTACTATTACATGAATTAAATGTAACATACAACAAATATCAAACTTTTATATACAATTATTTAATGAAATAATTTCTATAAAATTCTCATTTACTTCTTTTTCACTTATAATAGTTTTACTAATTAAAATTAAAATTATGCTAAATAAAAATGACCCAAGATCAGAGACACGAATCTATATTAAAACTATTAAAAGAAAGAGATTCCATTTCTATTGAAGAATTAGTTGAGCACTATAAAGTCACTCCACAGACGATAAGACGCGACCTTACCCATCTTGCAAAGTTAAACAAATTAAGGCGTCATCATGGAGGCGCTAGTGTAGTCTCAAGCATTCAAAATATGGCGTATCAAACTAGAAAAATCATGGATTTAGAAGCTAAACAAAAAATAGCGCAACATTTAGTTAGTATGATACCAAATGGTTCTTCTTTATTTATAAATATAGGAACAACGACTGAGACTATAGCTAAAGCACTTCTATCGCATGAAAACCTTAAAGTTGTAACTAACAATTTAAATGTTGCTGCTATATTAGGCGTTAAAAAGGATTTTTCAGTTCTTATAGCAGGAGGAGAAGTTAGACATAGAGATGGTGGTATTATTGGTGAAACAACTGAAGATTTTATCAATCAGTTTCGTATGGACTTCGGCATTATCGGCATAAGTGGGATAGAAGAAAATGGTTCTCTACTTGATTTCGATTATCGTGAAGTTCGTGTTGCTCAAGCAATCATCAAAAATTCACGTAAAGTTTTACTCGCCGCTGATAATTCAAAATTTGGTAGGTGCGCTATGGTTCGTTTAGGTAACATTAGTCAAGCAGATGACTTTATTACTGATGCTAAACCACCTAAGAGTATTCTAACCTTACTTTCCGAACATGACGTTAAGCTTCATATAGCACGATAGTAGTCAATCAAAACCATCTAATACATACAGAACAATTCAAATAATTTCAAGTAGATACCATGAATTTCGTTGTTAATGTAGTTAATAATTAAATAATAAATTGGTTAAATTAATATATAACTTTGTAATTCCCTCCTCTATTTCACTCCTGTATACCAGAATTTATTTTCTTTTATGTACTTTAATGTTTGCAAATGTTCGCAAATAAGTGATACTTTTAAAAATGAACATAAAAGCAAATTAAAACCATGTATTACTCTTTAGTATTAATGTTATCGATAAGGCACCAATGAAAAACCTATATACACAATTAGAGCAGGATAACGTTCCAAAAACACTCACACTGCTGCTCCAAAGCATAGTTGGTGCATGCACAGAAATAGCTACTCGTATTAATCATGGTGCATTATCTGATGTGCTTGGCTCATTGCCTGATCACAATGTACAAGGAGAGGTACAAAAGAAGTTAGATGTTATCGCTAATAATATTTTGATTGAATCTCTAAAAAAGAATAAGCAGGTTAGAGCTGTCGCATCTGAAGAAGTAGAAGACATTATATTATGTAATAGTTTTGGCAAATACCTTATTTGTTTCGACCCATTAGATGGTTCATCTAATACTGATGTAAATGGTTCATTAGGTACTATTTTTTCTATAACTTCAGCTTCTCCTGCCCAAACAGAAGTTAGTGAAGAAGACTTTTTTTCTACAGGAAGATCAATTATCGCTGCAGGCTATGTTCTATATGGCCCATCGCTTATGCTTGCCTTATCAACAGGTTCAGGAACACATATTTATACATTAGATCCCTCAAATAATAACTTTATGCTCACACATCCTAATTTAAACATTCCAGAAGATACGAATGAATTTTCATTTAATTTATCAAACCAATTTAAGTGGCCTGAAAATGTACAAAAATATATTGTTGATTTACAGCTTGGTACCGATGGTATCCGAAAGAAAAACTTTAATATGAGATGGTTGGGAGCCATGGTAGGTGATATGCATAGAATTCTATGTAAGGGAGGTATATTTGGGTACCCTGAAGAAAAAAACTTTAAATACGGTAAATTAAGATTACTTTATGAAGCAAACCCAATTGCATTTTTAGTAGAGCAAGCAAATGGTTTAGCAAGTAATGGGACTACTTCTATTTTAGACACTGTGCCTTCAAGTATACATCAACGGATCCCTGTATTTATTGGTTCTAAGAATGAAGTTCTACTTATAGAAAAGTATGCTTTAGGAAAATAAAAAACATACATTATTACTTTAAGAGTGACATCTGTATTTATATAGAAATTGTATCTAACTTTACTTTTGTTAAGAAACATATCTGCTTTCAATTATTTAAAGGTTAAAATCATGTCAATAAGACTTAACATGCTAGAAAAAATAAAAAATAGTCAAGGCTTTATAGCTGCACTAGATCAAAGTGGTGGGAGTTCACCAAAAGCTTTAGAGCAGTATGGTATCTCATCTAGTGAGATTTCATCTGATGAGGAGATGTTTAAATATATACATTCTATGCGAGCACGAATAATTTCAAGTAGTCCATTTAATTCACAAAAAATATTGGGCGCAATTCTATTTAAAGATACTTTAAATCGTTACATTGAAAATATTCCAACAGCTGAATATTTGTGGAAACATAAAGAAATTGTACCATTTTTAAAAATAGATGAAGGTTTAATGCCTGAATCTGACGGTGTACAGTTAATGAAACCCATTAAAAACCTTGGTTCAATACTAACGGTTGATACTAATTTTGTTTTTGGCACAAAAATGCGGTCTGTTATAAAACAAGCTAGTCGTATTGGTATCCAAAATGTTGTTAAACAGCAATTTGAAATTGCAAAAGAGGTAATAAATTCAGGGCTAATGCCTATTATTGAGCCTGAAGTTGATATTTATTGCGAAGAAAAGCAATCTGCAGAACTCATGTTGCATGATGTAATTATTGAAGAGCTGAATAACCTTGAAAATGGACAGCAAGTAATATTAAAACTCACGTTACCTGAAGTGCCTAATTTATATAAAGATCTTGCAACACACCCAAAAGTTTTAAAATTAGTTGCTCTATCTGGTGGTTACTCTATTACACAAGCCAATGAAAAGCTAAAAAGAAATACTGGTATTATTGCTAGTTTTTCAAGAGCATTATTGATTGGCCTACATCATGACATGTCTGATAAAAAGTTTGATGAAAAATTAAATAATTCTATAGAAGCCATTTATGAAGCTTCAATATATAAATTATAAGTAATCCAACTTCCATAAGCATAAAAACTTTATACGTAATCTTTTATAGCTCTAGCTTGTACGAAAATAACCTAACCAAGTAGATATAAAAGGCTAGTAATTAATAATAGGTAATCCAAAAAATGAGCCAACTGAGAAAGAATAATATAAAAAAACTTCCTCAAGATATATTCGATGTATTGATAATTGGAGGGGGTATTAATGGTGCAGTATCAGCTGCAGCATTAGCTGCAAAAGGCGCCAAAGTTGCATTAATCGATAAAGAAGATTTCGCTGGTTTCACTAGTTCAAACTCATCTAACTTGGCCTGGGGCGGCATAAAGTATTTAGAAAGCCATGAATATAACTTGGTAAATAAACTATGTAAAAGTAGAAACCATTTAATGCGCAGCTACCCATCGACAGTTAAAGAAATTCGTTTTTTTACCAGTATTCAAAAAGGCTTTAGATTCCCAGCTTTCTTTGTCTATTTAGGAACAATCGTCTATTGGTTTATGGGCCGATTTTTTACGCAATCGCCTCGCTACCTTAATGCAATAAAAATTAAATCATTAGAGCCAGTCGTCAACACTACAAATGTAGAAGCCGGTTTTGAGTATTCAGACAGCTTTTTATTAGACAACGATGCCCGGTTTGTTTTTAACTTTATTCGCTCTAGTATGAGCCATGGCTGTATCGGTGCTAACTATGTAAGTGCACAAGGCTCAAACCGTACAGGTGATATTTGGACAACAAATGCAATGGACGAAATAACGAAAGAACAATTTTCGATACGTTCTAAAGTAATTATAAACGCCGCAGGCCCTTTTGTTGATCCTATTAATATTACTAACAGTCAAACTACAGCACATCACCATTTATTTTCAAAAGGTATTCACCTTATTGTTGATAAAATTACTAGCAGTAATAAAGTACTTACATTTTTTGCTGACGATGGCAGACTATTCTTCGTGATCCCTATGGGACCTAAAACTTGTATTGGTACAACTGATACACAAGTTGAGAGCCCACATTCGCATGTTACTGATGAAGATAGAAAGTTTGTGTTAGATAATGCGAACAAGTTACTAGAACTGGATAAACAGCTCACAAAAGACGATATAATAGCTGAACGATGTGGTGTAAGGCCATTAGCAATTAAAAAAGATGGTAATGGTAAGGCTGACTGGGTGCAATTATCGCGCAAACACGCAATCGACACTAACTATGAGAAACAATACCTTTCTATATTTGGTGGGAAATTAACTGATTGTATCAATGTCGGTGATGAAGTTGCTGAGTTAATCAAAAAGCTTGGTATTAACCTTCCTTACGAGGATTACAAATGGTACGGCGAGCCTGACGATACTGTCAAAAATGAATTTATGCATCGTGCTAAGCTAATGAATTTAGACGGCTTAACTCCCAAAACATCTACTGAAGTACTCAGCAAACGCTTTTGGAGACGTTACGGAAGAAATGCAATTAACATGTTAGAAAAAATTCGAGAAGTTCCTGAAAAAGCTGAGCTTCTAATTAAAAATTCAGAGTATTTACGTGTTGAAATTGAACATGCTGCCGAACGAGAAATGGTAACTAAACTAAGTGATTTTTTACGTCGCCGCTCTAAAATATCACTGGTTGTACGTAAAGAAGATATCCTCTCTGATCCGGGGCTACAAGAGGTATGTCATATTCTATTTGGTGAAGAAAATGCGCAAGCCAGGCTTCAAGAATATATAGAGGAAATATCCCAATAACCCATCGATTCCGTGATTTTATTTAAATACACAGCAATCAAAACCAACCATAGGGCTAATTTACATCACTATATAATCGCGATGTAAACTAGCCCTTTTATATAACAATAAATGCTTCATTGCATCAGCAAAATTGGCAATTTATTCAATTGGTATTATTTTAAAATTATTATATAACTTCTCATCAAACGCCTCTGCTAATCTTTCTGTTTCACTAAAAACGGTATTCCAATATTTAATGCGTGTGTCGGCATCTAGATCGGTAAAATCATTTCTATCTGGAATTTTCCCGTAGGGTAAGCCTGCTATAAATTCTTTTGATGGCGTGATCATCACCACGTTATCGTAATTAAGTGGTGAGACTTTACGTTTTAAATTTTTATCGAACCATCCTGCTTTTGGATCGCTATTAAAGTGTGGATATAAAATGAGTCCTGGGTTGTTAATTTTTAAATCAAAGTGGTAATCAATAATGCCGCCATCGCGATAAATGCCTGCGGGTGTTCCTGCAATATTTTTAATTCCTTGCATAACTAACGGTATTGAACCCGATGCAAGTAATGCCTCTTTTAAATTATTTTGGGTAAGCGCTATTTTTTGTGTTTTAAAATTATAGCTGTCGGTAATTGATAAGTCGCTTGTTGCGGGGCCAAATATAAAACGCTCATATTGCGATCCTAAATATTTTCGGTTTACTCGATTAAGCATATAACTTTTTGATAAACCCATAAGCTGTAATAATTTATTTTCACTGGCTATAAATCCATTCGATTTTGCCACTATAAAATGTGCTTTAAATACGGGGTTATTTATGATTTCAGCCACGCCGTTATTGCCAAAAACATCTTCAAGCAGTGCGCGGGCTTTTAATGTTATTTCTGCGGGGGTAGGTTTATTACTAGAATAGCGCGTTTGCGAATACGATGTTGCTAAGCGCTCAATTGCTGCAACCGGATCATTTTGCGCAAAACACGCTGAGCGAAATGCCCCGGCCGATGAGCCAATTAAGTTAAGCGGTTGGCTATGGTTTTTAAAAAACTCACCAAATATATACTTGTCTAAGCCAAACAAGGTAAACCATTTTGGCCCGCCGCTGGCACCTAAAAATGAGCTGAATAATTCGGGTTTAAGCCCCTGTTCGTTTATTATTTTTGCAGCAGTTTTACCTGCGTAAATGTTGATCATCTAAAAATTTAGCCTATAAAATCTGTGTTTAATTGCGCTGCTTATTTCTATTTAATGGTATATATTTGTTACTTACTTTGTATATAACCAGGCTAAAAATAGAATAGTTATGCAAAAATAAAAACGATTTTATGCTGCCATAAAACCGTTTATTAATGCTAAAAGTGACTTAAAATACGTTAACTAGTCCCAAATGCCGGTTTCGCATTTACCCTGTACTTTTACATCATTTACTTTAAATTCGGGCTCTAAGCCTTTTTCGCGTTGCGTATGATAATCGCGAGTAACCGCTAATATTGTTGGGGTTAGCAATATAATAGCGATAACGTTAACCACTGTCATTAGACCTAAAGCAATATCGGCTAAATCCCATACTTGCTTTAATGTGGCCGACGCGCCCCACAACATCATTGATAAATAAAGCAAAGTATAAATACCACGACCCATTTTGTTATCGAGTTTAAATAAGTGCAAGTTACTTTCTGCGTAAGCATAGTTGGCTACTACAGACGTAAAGGCAAACAAGGTAATAGCGGCTGCTACAAAGTACACACCCCCTTGCGCTAAATGAGCGGTCATGGCGCTTTGCGTTAAACGTATACCTTCCATTTCGCCGCTTATGTCTATATCGGCAAGTAAAATAATAACCGCAGTACAACTACACAATACTATGGTGTCGAAAAACACCCCTAACATTTGAATGTAGCCCTGTGTTACCGGATGATTAGGCAGTGGGCTTGCACTGGCTGAAGCATGTGGCACACTGCCCGCGCCCGCTTCGTTTGAATAAAGGCCACGTTGAATACCATTTTTTATTGCTGCGCCCATCGCGCCTGCACCTGCTTCTTGCAGCCCAAATGCTGATAAAAATATATCTTTAAGCATAGCAGGCACTTGGGTGAAGTTTATTAAGGTAATAATAACTGCAACAAGCACAAACACTATGCCCATTACCGGTACTACGCACTCAGCAAAGCGAGCGATTGCTTTAAAACCACCCACAATAATAGAGCCGGCTAACACAGTGATCACTAATCCAGAGTAAAAGGTTGGAATTTCGAAGGCAAAATTAAGTGCATCGGTAATGGTGTTGGTTTGCATGGCGCTAAAGGTAAAGCCGTAACCTAAAAATAAGCACAGTGCAAAAGTAATAGCGAAGGCTCGATTGCCTAATCCTTGTTGAATATAATACGCAGGGCCGCCTCTAAACTCGCCTTGGCTGTCGCGCACTTTATATACTTGACCTAATACACTTTCGGCAAAGCCTGTGGCCATGCCTAATATGGCAATAACCCACATCCAAAAAATGGCACCACTACCACCTAATGATATAGCAACGGCAACACCTGCTAAGTTACCCGTGCCTACCCGCGCACATAAACCAGTACACAGCGCTTGAAATGATGATATGTCGCCTTTTTTACATTTGCTGCTGCCTTTTAGTAAACTAAACATATGTTTAAATTTAAGTATTTGAATGGCTTTTAAACGCACCGAAAACCAAATACCAGCAAACAATAAAATGTAAATGAGGACTTGGCCCTCTCCCCATAAAATACCATTTACACTTTTTACTACGGTATCGAACATTGCTAATTCCTTGTTATATTTCTTATTTAAATAGGCACTGCAAGCGACACAAATATACGTTATAAAATAATAAAGGCAGTAACACTGCCTTTATTATTTTATACATTTACTTTGTTGGTAAATGAATGCCAGCGATCATACACCTTACTGAGCCACCAGCAGATTCAATGGTAGGAATAGGTAAAGGCACCAATTTGGCACTTTTTTCTATTACCTTAATTTGCGCTGCAGTAAGTGCTTTAAAAGCCGTTGCTGATAACGCTAAAATCCGTCCGCTTTTACCCTGTAACTCAATGGCATTGCCGCAAAAGTTATTAATTTGATCGCCCGATAACTCAATGACTTGATGATAGCTTTGCAATAAATGGCTTACTAGCTGCCTGCGCTGTTCGTTTGGCACCATGTCTAAGCCAATCATGGCAAACTCTGTAGCAACACACATTAATACATTGGTATGGTAAACCGCTGTGCCTTGCATATCGTAGGCATTAAAAACCACCGGGGTTAGCTTTAATTGCTCGCATACTGTGTTAACAACTGACTGTGTCGTTCGCTTTGATTCAACCGCATAAGCAAACTTATATTGATGATCAATAACCAGTGAACCAGTGCCCTCTAAGAATGAATTTTCTTTCGCTAAAAATGAATAATCAGTCACTGCAGACACTTTATATTGATCCGTTAAAAAATCAATAATATCTTTGCGATATTCTGCTCTTCTGCTTTGTGCGTACATTGGATAGGTTAGTATTTCGCCATTTTGGTGAGTAGTAAACCAATTATTAGGAAATACCGAGTCGGGTGTACCTTTATGCTCATCTTCAAAAAGGTGAACGAGGATCCCTTCTTGCTTTAACACTTCGACTGCATTGGTTACTTCGTTATACGCGTGTAAGCTTTGATCTGTTGTTAAACAGCTGCGTTGAAATGTGTTATCACGCATGGTTTGCGGGTTAGAAGTAAAATGATGTGGGCGAACCATCACAATACTATTTGGTGCTTGGTTTACCATACTTATGCCACACTCTCTTGCTGCGTATGCTCAGCGGTTAAAACTGAAAACAAATTACGCGGATCGGCTTGCTGGGTAATTAAATCAAGTAAGCTGTACTGCCCCGTTGCAATGAGCTGATCGCGAATAAATGCCAATGCCGTAAAATCTTCGCTAGCAAAGCCCACACCATCAAAAATAGTAAGTTGTTGCTGACTCTCACGCCCGCAAGCTTGCCCATTAATAACTTGATGAAACTCGGTTACAGCAAAATCAGCCCTCATTTGTTGAATTTCACCTTCAATACGTGTTTGTGGCTCGTACTCTACAAATACAGCAGCGCGTTCAAGCAGCTTTGCATCTAATTCTGTTTTACCTGGGCAGTCGCCACCAATAGCATTTATATGCACGCCTTGTGGGATCATCTCGCTGGTTAAAATTGTGGCGTTGGTTTTATCTGCAGTGCAGGTTGTTATTATATGCGCACCTTTTACGGCCTCTGCAGCACTGTTACAAATAGTGACGTTTAAGCCATAGGCTGTGAGGTTATTAAAAGCTTTTTGCGACGCACTCGGGTCTATATCGTATAAATGAATATCAGTAATACCTAGTACACTTTTAAATGCCAACGCCTGAAACTCAGACTGCGCACCGTTACCAATTAGCGTTAGTGTGGTTGCATTTTTAGGAGCTAAGTATTTTGCGACTAATGCTGAAGTGGCTGCAGTTCTGAGTGCGGTAAGTAGGCACATTTCGCTGATCATAATCGGATAGCCGCTATCTACATCGGCTAAAATTCCAAATGCAGCAACGGTTTGCAGTTCTCTAAAAGTATTTTTAGGATGCCCGTTTACATACTTACAGCTAAATAGTTCGCCGTCGCTCACTGGCATAAGCTCTATTACGCCCTCTGGTGAATGCGCTGCATAACGTGGGGATTTATCAAATTGCTGCCAACGAGTAAAGTCTGTTTCTAGTCGCTTTGTTAGCTGTTGTAAAACATTTTCTATGCCGAGTTTATTTATAAGCTGTGCCATTGTTTGTACGCTAACAAAAGGAACGCCTTGTTTTGGCTGTGCTATAAAATGCGTCATTAAAACCTCTATAAGTAAGTGTGTGCAATTATTTATAGACAGTTTATCGCTCTGGTGCGCCAGTTAAAATGGCAATTAGTTATACAAATAGCATTGTTTTTTGTCATTTTGCTAGGCGGCAATGGTTAAATTTAGTATTTTGATTAAAACTTACCTAAGGCTTAACCTATGACTCCCTATATTTATGACGCCCTCGACAAAGCATTAATAGCTGAACTTAGAAAAGACGGCCGCGCTTCTATTTCAACCTTAGCCACTACATTAAACGTGTCGCGGGGCACAGTACAAAATAGGTTAGACAGATTACTTTCATCAGGGGCAATTTTAGGTTTTACCGTGCGTGTACATCAGCACATTGAAACCGAAGCAGTCAGAGCAATTATGATGGTAGAAGTGGTAGGTAAGTCGACCTCGCAAGTTATAAAAACGATGCGCGGTATTCCTGAGCTAACTAAATTGCACACCACTAACGGTGCATGGGATTTAGTAGCCGAAATTCAAGCTGCTAACTTAAGTGAATTTGATGGGGTGCTTAGGCAAGTAAGGGAAATAGACGGTATTTTAAATAGCGAAACCAGTATTTTGCTTTCGTCTACTTAAAATAAAATGCTGGCGTGCATTACATACGCCAGCAAAGAGGTTATTTATTACCTCAATTCAATTGAGTAAATAACCCCCTTAGTTTTAGTTATATTTAGTTATAACAGTACTGCAATGCTTGATTATGGCTATGATCCCAAATTTGCGGGTTTTGCTCTGCTAAATAAGCACGCCCTGCCTGTAAACCAAGTTTGTGATCAAAACGTAAATCGTTATCTGAACTGCCAAGTAATTTGCTATGCAGTTTTTCGGTTGCAAAAATTTGTATAATTTCAACATCCTCTGGTGGGTTTGCAATAAACTCCAACTCTTCTTGGTATGCTTGTTCGTGCTGTAGTAAATAATCTATGGTTTTAGGACAATAGCCTGACGCGCACACAAATGCTCTTAGTTTATTTACCCATGCCGATTGTACTTGAAAGTTAATATCGACCGTGCGGATCACCACTATTTTACGTGCGCCTCGGTTATAGGCTTCACGTACAGGTAAAGGTGCTGCAAGGCCGCCATCTAAGTAAAAGTCGGCTACTGCTGGTTCTACTTGCTCTAAGGCAAGCTCGGCTTCGTTAGCTGCTAAAGTATTCATCCAAGGTGTTAGTTTTACACCTTGCTTATACAAAAATGGTAACGCACTTGATGCTTTTAATAGCTCACGCCATTGCTTGCTCTCGCCTGTAGGCGCTAAAAAGTACGGTTTGCGGTCTCGTGAGTTAGTTGCTGTAATAAGCAATTCACGATCCCCTAAGTTATTTTTGGCTGTTTTAAAATCTAAACTACGATTTACCTCTGTGGTTTTATCAAAGTACCAGTCTAAATCCATTATGTGCTTACCAATTAAACCACGGCTTAATTGAAAAAAATTTTTATTACGCGACAACCCTCTTATCAAGCGTTTTGCATAGCCTTTTTGCCTGGCTAAAAAACTAGTTAAGTTTTGCGAACCCGCAGATGTACCAATAAATAAATCAAATGGGTCGTAGTCTTGCTCTAACCACGCATCGAGTACACCGGCTGTAAATATACCTCGCTGTCCGCCACCTTCAGCAATCAGCGCAATTTTTGGCAGCGCTGCTTTATTAACTGAATTAGGGATTACATTATTTAGCGAGTTCACGATGCACCTTCCTGTAAAAAGTAGAGTTATAGAGTTATAACGTTTTGTGGTTTTAATTATAGCGGGTAAGTTATCACTATAAAATTTGATTAAATCTATTAGTTTAATCGCTTAAAGCGAATACGGTAGGGTAATTTATTTGCTGTTATTTGGGAGTAGCTTAAATGAGCAGCCAAAATACAGATTGATGTTGCCTATAAGCAAAACTAGTTTAGATTTCGCGTATAATATAGCAGGCGTAAGGTGTACGCCTGCTTAACTAAATGAAACTTAACGTTTTAATTCCATTAAAATTTCGATAGCTCTATGGCGTTTTTCGCTGTCGTATAAATCGTTGGTAAATATAAATTCATCAACGCCCAGCTCTTTTACTATCATTTCTAACTTGTGTCTTATACTTACATGCCCGCCTATTACACTTAAACTTAAAAAGTTTTCCACTTGTGCACGCTCTTGCTCGCTCCATAGGCCGTCCATAGAGTCAACAGGTGGTTGCAGCCATAATTCACTGCCACGCATTAGCGCAAGTACCCGCTGTTGCGAAGTGGTCGATAGGTATTGTGCTTCTTCGTCGGTATCGGCTGCTATCAGCGGTAACGCCAGCATTATGTATGGCTTATCAAGTACCTTTGAAGGTTTAAATTCACGCTTATACAACTCTATGGCATCGTACAAAAAGCGCGGAGCAAAGTGCCCTGCAAATACATACGGTAACCCTTTTTGCGCTGCAAGTTGCGCGCTAAATAAGCTTGAGCCTAATAACCAAATAGGTATATTGGTATCCTCACCGGGTATAGCCCGTATTGGGTGAGTGCCATTATAAGGCCCTAATAAGGTTTGCAGTTCGGTTACTTCTTGAGGGAAGCGCTCTGCTCGGCTCATGTCTGAATTTAAAGCTCTACTCGTAATAGGATCGCTTCCTGGTGCACGGCCAAGCCCTAAATCAATACGCCCTGGGTATAAGCTCTCTAATGTACCAAATTGTTCGGCTACAACTAATGGCGAGTGATTCGGCAGCATAATCCCCCCCGAGCCTACACGTATTCGATCGGTTTTACTGGCTATATGGCCCACTAAAATAGAGGTAGCTGCACATATAATACCTGGCATATTATGGTGCTCTGCTAACCAAAAGCGATTAAAACCTAGTTCGTCGGCTCTTTGTGCGTATTTAGTACTTTTATGTAGTGTTTCGGATACCGTTGCCCCTTTGGGCATCGGGGCAAGCTCTAATAACGAAAAGGGAATATTAGATAACAAAATAGCAGCTCCTATAAATGGCATGCTTATGGTGTGCTATAACCACAAGCATAAAAACTAGAGATGGGTGTGCGTTACCTGTAATTCAAGATACTAAAGGTGCTAAACACTAAATAACCTGAGCATATTTAAGCGGGTTGTGCCGCTTGCTGACGTTGCTGTTTATAGCTCTCTGAATTTAGTCCCTTTTTCCAATAACCCGATGCCACAATATGCGCACGTGGTATGGCGTATAGCTCATTAAGTTTAGTTTTTACTTTGCGCACTAAGCCTGCCTCTAGCGCCATAAAAACAATTGGAGGTTGTGCGCCTACTTTTAAATTGTTTAATGCCGTTAGCATGCTTTCATCTGGGCTATTGGTAACTAGCCAATTTACAGTGCGCGGCGTATCTAAACTAATAATGTCTTGCTTGCTAGGAGCATGAATAAACATATCAATTTTCGCGCTATGCGGTAACTGCTGAGCATAGCCTTTCACTGCATTAACTGAAGTTAAGTCGCCAAGGAGTACGTAGTGCGAATGGCTATAATTATCGAGTTTTTTAGGGCCCGGGCCAGCTATGGCTAGGGTGTCTCCTACTTTTGCTGTTTGCGCCCAGTTTGTAGCAGGACCTTGATGCATATTAATTACAAAGTCGAGCGTGAGCGCCCCCGTTTGCTCATTAACATGGTTAATAGTATAGGAGCGCATAAGCGCCGTTTTTATGTTTAAATCAAGTTCACCATTATGGGGCAGTAACACTTTTACATAGTGGCCTATGTAACTTGGCGTAAGATCTTTAAATTCATCAGAACCTACCACAATGCGTTGTAAGTGCGGTGTAATTTGCTTCGTACTTAGCACCTGCGCTTTGCGTATTTGTCTACTCATGTATTACCTCGTTTTACAAAAAGTTTAAATTGCATGCAGCAACATTTGCACAACGCCCCATTGGTTGATAAAATCAACTATAGCAATTTAATTGATATTGTCAACCATTTGGTAATTACTATGAAATCATCTCTACCTAATACACTCTTTATGCTAATGCAAAGCTACCGCGTAACAACGCGTGATGCGATTAATGCGAACGACCTTGGTTTAAACGCTATGCATGTGCGTTGCTTGCATATTATTGCAGCAACGCCGCAGTGTACTGCTAACGATATTGTTACCCAAACTCAACGCGACAAAGCACAAATTGCCCGTTTAATTAAAGAACTTTTAGCGTTAAATTTAATCAACAAATGTGCCAGTGAGCACGATAAACGCTGTTTTATTGTTTCTTTTACTGCCTTTGGCACTGCGCTTTTTAACAAATTACTAAGTGCCGAGCGCCAGGTTAACGAGCAAATGTGTAAAAATTTAAACTCGACGCAAATCAACGACTTCTTAAATACCGCACAAACAATGATCAAAAACATGCAGTGATCTTTCATTCATTACTTGGCAAAAGTAAAACAAAACGCATATACTGTATGCTTGTACAGTATATGCGTTTTGGTTGATCTTTATGTTTGTTATTCCCATTTATATAGAAGCGGGTGTGTGCGGGTTTGAATCGCCTGCTGCGCCATATAGCGAGCTTGGTGTATCGCTTGATGAGCTATTAATAAAGCACCCCGACGCCACTTTTATTGGCGTTGCCTCTGGCAGCTCAATGCAAGACGTGGGTATTTTTGAAGGTGACTTGCTAATAGTAGACCGCGCTGAACAGGCTAAAAATGGCGACGTTATAGTTGCTAATTTAAATGGCTTATTTGTGTGTAAGCTACTTGATAAAACCAATGCTCGGCTGCTCTCGGCATCCCCTTTGTATAAACCAGTACAACTAACCTCCTGCGATGAGTTTCAGCTTGAGGGCGTAGTGACACGCTCAATTCGCCTGCACCGCCAAAGCCCTGAGTTACTGTTATGTATGCCCTAGTAGACGCGGTGGCCTTTTATGCCAGTGCTGAAAAAGTATTCGATCCGGCTATTCGCTCAAAACCTGTGGTGGTGCTTACCAATAACGACGGTTGCATATGCGCGGTGTGCCCCATTGCTCGGCGTTTAAATATTCCTAAATTTGCGCCTTACTTTAAAGTTAAGCAGTTACTTGCGCAAAATAATGTAGTAATTCGTTCTAGTAATTATGAATTATATGCAGATTTAAGCGACAAAATGATGAACGTTATTGGCCGCTTTTGCGACGTGCAACACGTATACAGTATCGACGAATCATTTTTACACTTTAACGGTTACACCCCTATTATTAATGACTGGTTTGCATACGGGCACACTATTAGGCGCACCGTATGGCGCGAAACTAAGCTCCCCGTTGGTGTTGGCTTTGGCTCTACGGCTACTTTAGCAAAAGCGGCAAACCATGCCGCTAAAAAATTATCCGGATTTAATGGCGTTGCTGTTATTAACTGCGAAGCAAGCCGTAAAGCTATTTTACAAAGAATGAGTTGCCAAGATATATGGGGTATTGGTAAGCGTTTAGCCAAAAAATTAAAAGTAATGAACATACACACTGCATGGCAATTAGCGCAGCAAAACCCTAACAGTATGCGCCGTGCATTTAGTGTGGTGGTAGAGCGCACTGTAAATGAGCTTAATGGCATACCTTGCTTAAATTGGGACGACGTACGCCAAGATAAGCGCGAGATATTTTCGACCCGAAGCTTTGGTGAGCGTATATACGAGCCAACGGCACTTAAAACCGCGTTAATTAATCACGTTACTGTGGTTGCTAGTAAATTAAGAAAGCAAAAATCGCTTACCAAACAACTTTATATTTTTGCGGCGAGCTCGTCTCACGAAAACGTTTTTTATAAAAAGTCGTATATGTATACATTTGCCAGCCCCACTAACGACACCTGCGTAATGGCTAGTGCTGTATCGCAAGTGTTTGAGCAAATATACCAGCCGGGTATTCGCTATTATAAATGTGGTGTAGGTGCTTTAGAGCTTATTGCGCAGCAATTTCAACAAGACGATTTATTTAATAAACGCACCGACAATCCACCATTAATGAATTGTCTTGATGCAATAAATAAACGCTATGGTAAAGGAATGCTAAGTTTAGCAAGCAGTAAATTAAATGAAGGTTGGCATATGAACAGGAATTTTTTATCCCCGCAGTACACCACGCGCTGGCGTGATATACCCAAAATATATTGTGAGTAAGTATAGCTTACCTATGCGTTACTGACTGTCGGGCACTTTTTTAAAAGTGCATGCAACGCTTGGCTGGCTTAAAGTATATTTAAGTGTGTCGTTAGCTAAAAAGTAAATGCTTTGGCTAATTATTTTTTCGTTAGCTGGATTTTCGCAGCGACTCATTCTTAAGCCGTTTTCAATGCCGTCGCTTTTGTATTTTAATGAGCTAGTAACAAAACAAAAATCGGGCTTTTTAACCGTTTGTGTTCCGTTATGTAATGAGTCAAAAATAATTTGCTCACCTAAAGTAAAACCGGCATCTTCATTATCTGGATTTACTAAACTCAATTGGCTATTAACGCATAACGCTGAATTAGCCGACACCACCTCATAGGCACCCAGTTTTGTTTTTAAAAGCGGAATAAAACGGCTTTTATTACTTGGGGTTGCAACTGCATGAGCGCTGGTAAAAGCAATAGCTAATAAAGCAAGTGTTAAGTATTTCATTAAGTGGTTGTATCCTCGAATTAGTGGGTTAAATAATAGCGAAATGCTTGGTTGCTTAATTTTTATAACTTTTATAACTATAACAGAGATTTACTTTAAAAGGAGAGAAGTCGTGTTGCTTTAAAAAGGCGCTACACACCCTAAGCGTTTTTATACGCAGTAAAAAATAAAACGATTAGGGTGTGAAAATATTACTGCCAGTACTTAGCAAATAACAGCGGATAGCTTTGCTTTAAAAACTTAGCTTTGTCTTTAAAGCGTTTGCCTCTTGGCTCGTCACTTCCTGAGGGAATAAATGGCAGTTCGTCATCGTTACGCTCCTCGTAAAGTAAACCAGCAATTAAGTCGTATTCATCAATGTACGGATAAGGCTGCTCGTTAACATGATACACAGGCGTACAGGCGGCAATTGAATCAGGGTTTAGTAAAGCGTTTTCGAACACGTCTGCACCGCGCGATATTAACCAGCATCTAAACTCACTAAAACCATATTCGTCGTTACAACCGGCCATTACAAATGCTGCGCCAAATAAATCCCAGGTGTAGCATTTACGCATACAAATACCAAAGAATTTATCAAACTCAATTAACTGCTGATCGGTTAAATCGTGCAGTTTAAGCTTTAAGTTATCACTCACATTTTGCGGATCGAGCCCTAAATCGGGGGCGGTTACTAAATCCCAAAAAGCCTGTTCTGTTAAAGTGCTCATTATAAGATCTCTTTCACTCGGCCTACTTGGCCATCGTCTAAACGTACTTTAATACCATGAGGATGGTTTGGTGACTTTGTTAATAAACGCTCAACCACACCTTGCGTTAATGTGCCACTGCGTTGATCTTCTTTTAATACGATATTTACTTTTGTACCAAGGGAGATTTGCGAACGAGTAGGGACAGCCATAATTTATACCCTAAAAAATAATTTGGCCAATTATAGCCTCCAAGCATACACAAACCAACCTAACAAAGGTTAATCGACTAAAAACGAAATATTCGCTGCTTTAATAGCCAAACCAATTGTTGCAAGCTGTTGTGTGATCTCATTTTTAAGCGCGTCAAAATGTAACTCGCTTTTTTGATACGCTAGGTCATCGTTAAAATAGCATTGAACTTTTAAGGTGTTAGCTTCGTTATTTAAATCAACGGTATGTGTTAAATAAGCAAAGCCAAAATCGGTTTGTTTTATATTTTCACAGGCAATTGTCAGTACTTGGCGTATTTGTTTATCACGCTGTTTTTGAGTTTTTGTCATAATGTGTTAGCCATAACCTCTTAATTTATTAATATTTGAAATTAAATAGTAATAACGCTTAATAGCCGTTATTTAATAAGAGTGATTAAATAAGCGTTACTGAGTGTTTTCGGCTCGTTGTTTTTTAAACTCTTCAAAATTAGCCTCTTGTAATTTAAGGCATTCGTAATATTCTTTGTCTGCTTTGTAGTTACACTCATCAAGACGTGCAGATTGTATTTCATGAAAGCGTGCATCAGAGCTGCAGCCAGCGAGCAAACTCAAACCGGCTACAAACAGTAAACTCGCGTTTAGTTTATTAATAATCATTAAAATTCCTTACACTTTAGAAGGTAAAAACTGTATATTAAGCGCCTCAAAAAACCTTACTTTGTACAGGACTTATTATGATGTTGCCGCAGTTGCAAAAGCAGTTTCAGCGTATAGATAAAAGCAAACTATTTCAATCATTTGTTATTGCTGTAATTGTTGTTTCTGCTCTTACCGTAGGTGCTCACACCTATTCTCTTCCGCCAACGGTAGAAATTGTCCTTAATTGGATGGATATAGGCATTACGGCGTTCTTTTTAATTGAACTCGTAATTCGCTTTATTGCCAGTAAAGGTATCAAAGATTTTTTCTCCAAAGGTTGGAATATTTTCGACACCCTTATCGTACTAGGTAGCTTATACCCTGCGGCAGGCTCAAGTATGCTAATTGCACGCTTATTGCGAATATTTCGTGTATTGCGGCTGGTGTCTATGGTCCCCGAGCTGCGTTTATTAGTTAACGCTTTACTTAAAGCTATTCCGCAAATGGGTTACATAGCCCTGCTGATGTTTGTTATTTTTTATATTTACGCCGCTATAGGCAGTATGATGTTTGCACATATAAACCCCGTATTGTGGGGTGATGTATCAATATCTATGTTGACCTTGTTCAGAATTGCCACGTTTGAAGATTGGACCGACGTAATGTACGAAACCATGCTGGTTTATAAACTTAGCTGGATTTACTACTTAACCTTTATATTTTTAACTGCGTTTGTATTTTTAAATATGATGGTTGGCGCTATTTTAGAAGTGATGTCGCAAGAGCACAAAAATGCCCGCGATGATCTGGCCGATAACGACTCACTGCCCGCGACACAAGGGCAAGTAAACGCCTTGCAAGCACAAATTGCTGATCTAAAGTCATTACTCAAAGAAAAAGAGTATTAATTATTTACAGCCACCAGCTTAATAATTCTAAATTGAAAAATAATTAATTTAGCATTTAAAATAAAAAGGGTTAGCCAATCGCTAACCCTTTTTTTATAAAACAATTTAAGCGTTTATAGCAGTTACATTAAATTGCTATTATTCGCTATCAACAATTATGCGAAGCATACGACGTAGCGGCTCTGCAGCACCCCATAACAGCTGATCGCCAACAGTAAAGGCGCTAATATATTTAGGCCCCATGGCTAATTTACGAATACGCCCAATTGGAATACTCAGTGTACCGGTGACTTTAACTGGGGTTAGGTCGGTAGTGCTAATGTCGCGCTCATTAGGAATAACCTTTACCCACTCGTTATGCGATTCTAAGATTTGCTCTATTTTGGCAACGCTAATATCTTCACGTAATTTAATGGTCATTGCTTGTGAATGACAACGCATAGCACCAATACGCACACATAAACCATCTATTGGAATAGGTTGCTTAGCCGAGCCTAAAATTTTATTCGCTTCAACTTGCGCTTTCCATTCTTCTTTACTTTGGCCACTTGGCATAGGCACATCAATCCATGGAATTAAACTTCCCGCGAGTGGCACACCAAACTGATCTTGCGGCAGTGAATCTGATGCCATTTTTTCACTGACTATTTTATCTATTTCTAAAATAGCAGCGCTTGGATTTGCAAGTTGCTCGGCAACACTTTGATGAATTGCGCCCATTTGTGCAATTAACTCTTTCATGTTGCGCGCACCCGCGCCCGACGCAGCTTGATAGGTCATGGGGCTTACCCATTCTATTAAGTCTTGCTCAAATAAACCGCCCAGTGCAAGCAGCATAAGAGAAACCGTACAGTTACCGCCTACAAAGGTTTTAACACCTTGTGATAAACCTTGCTCAATAACGTCTTTATTGACCGGATCGAGTACTATAATGCTGTCGTTAGCCATACGCAGTGCCGACGCTGCATCTATCCAATAACCATCCCAACCCGACTCGCGCAATTGTGGATAAACAGCATTAGTGTAATCGCCACCTTGGCAGGTAACAATAATATCCATTTTAGCCAGTTCGGAAATATTGCTGGCATCGAGTAACGGCTTTGCTTCGCCCGCAATATCTGGGCCTAATTGGCCCGCTTGTGAGGTGGTGAAAAAGGTGGTGTCGATAAGTGCAAAATCACTTTGTTGCTTCATACGCTCTAATAACACAGAGCCAACCATGCCACGCCAACCGACTAATCCTACTTTTTTCATTGTGAGTTCCATTATTTGATTCATAAAAGATGCCTTAATACATTAAAAATTAAATTCATTGCGTGAGATTTAATTTTCATTAACGCTAAACTAACACTCGTAGACGGCTAAAACTAGTGAATAAAGTAGAACTCAAATTTTTTTCATAGTGTAAAAAATGCAAAGGCATGCAGTGCTTATTTTAAACTTTAATAAAAGCTTAACCTTGTTGAAACTTATATTTACCACGCTTAATAGACACATTGAATAAAGATGTTTTGTGTAATTCTACATTTAACTAAAGGAAAAGATAATGAAGACATTCACTCTTGCTCTACTTACTTTAAGTTCAGTATCACTTAATGTATTTGCAGATACTACGCTTTCAGCAAGCACAGTAACGCTAAAAGAAAATGAAAAAGTATCCTTTGAGCGCGCAGAAATAAATATGGAACAGCAACAAGGCATATTGGTAAATACTGCAACAACCTATTACGCACCAAAGGTTTGAATAAATGGGCGCTTAGAGCTGTTTTTTGTGGGTTCTACAAATGGAAATCAATTTTGTGAAGAGCGTGGTCACAATCAAGAAATTTCTGGAAGCACAATTACCTGCGGAGAGGATGAAAGCGCTTATGGTAACTTTGATTGGTATAACCAATTATGGACAATGAAAAGCACTGGTAGTAAAAACCAATGCTATCAACTTTATGCAACTATAAAGTGTCAGTAGTATATAAAATTGTAGCCCTATACTAATTATGGGGCTACAAACAATTTAGTACA
This sequence comes from Pseudoalteromonas sp. NZS127, assembly GCF_015864805.1. Classification (NCBI taxonomy): domain Bacteria; kingdom Pseudomonadati; phylum Pseudomonadota; class Gammaproteobacteria; order Alteromonadales; family Pseudoalteromonadaceae; genus Pseudoalteromonas; species Pseudoalteromonas sp. NZS127. The sequence continues at coordinate 94,699 of NZ_JADYWN010000013.1, forward strand.
TTAGAAGCGATGAACTGATCCTATATAGTCAGTAACGCTATCACTACAACTGCGCGCATCATCACCATTAAACTCCTCAAGTATATAAATTTTTACAGGCGTTTCTAAACTTTTTGCTTCAGCAAGCTTTTCTAAGATCTGGCCAAATTGAGTGTCTTGATAAGCTAAAGTTAACTTGTCATTAGCCATGTGAGTAATACTATTAGTTGTTTTCACAATTACCTGAGAATGATTTAGCTGGATATCATCAACAATAACAGAACATGATCTTGCAGCTAGAGCATCATTCGCAAAACCAAAAGAACCAACTATAACAACTGAGCTAATAACCTTTCTTATTAAATTCATGGATATTATTCCTTTTAAAATAAAATTATAAAACTTAATTACAGCCTGTTAAATATAAACAACAATTATGTGTTATTTGTTAAAGAGTTATTAAAGTTAAATGATTTAGAGAGAGTGTGTGTATGAAGTGAATAATGTTTAAGTTAAAAGAGATATAAAAACATCATTTATATAATCAATATTAAACTATAACTGCGTTTAAAACTGAGGTAGTAAAAAGCCCTACATATGGCAGGGCTAGGTTGTAACGGCTTATTTTAGTCGTTCAAGGGGTTTAAAACTCATAGCTAAAGCTTAAACTCAGCTCTCTAGGCGTTTCTTGAGAACGAATTAGCACATCATTTTGTTCTACTTCAAAGTTTTGTCCCAACATATTTTTCACTTTAAGTGTTAATGTAGTATTGAACGTTGGGTAGTAACTATAAACCATGTCTAACGAGTTTAAAGGTTGTTCGTAAGCGTCATCAAAATTGTTAACACCCGCAGCTAAAATACGGTCACCAAATACGTTATAAATAACTGAAGCTTGGTGCATGCCATCATGCGAATCGTAATTCAATTGTAAGTTGGCAACATACTTTGAGTGGCCAGTCATGCGTCGCTTTAGATTAGTAAGGTCAGCGCGCTGCTCTTGTGCAATTTCAACTTCTGAATCACTTACTGTTAAATTACCAGAAGTAAAAAAAGCACCTCCTAATAAATCACTATGCAACTCAGTTAACCATTCTGCTTCTATACCGTAAACATAGGCTGTATCTGCATTGTCAAACTGCAGCGTAAAACGGCCGTCACTTTCGGTTAATAATGCTTCGATTGGGTTATCTATATCTTTATAGAATGCGCCAACTGAGTAGTTATCACCATTGTCCATATAAAATTCGATACGTGCATCAAAGTTATCTAGGTAACTAGATTCTAAGAATGGATTACCAAGCGTTCGATAACCGGTCAACGGATCTTGGAATTGAACAGGGCTTAACTCACGCAAGTCAGGACGAACAACCGTGCTGCCATAGCCAAAACGAACCTGGTACGACTGCTGACTGTATGTCATGGATAATGAAGTAAAATACTCATCTTCCATCACACTTGCTTGTTTTATTGCATCTGCACTTAATTTATCTGCCAATAAAGCAGGATCGAATGCTGAGCGAGAAAAAGCGAGGGCAACTTGGCGGAAATCCTCGTAACGCACACCACCACTTAAACGCCAATCTTGAGCAAAAGTGATATCAAAAGAGCCATAATAAGCATCAATCATTTGCGCTGCTAAGTAATCATCGGCTGTAGGTTCTTGAAACAATAACTCTAAATCCGTTGAATCGATCACAGCATCATTTGCAAAGAAACTACCAATTGACAGTGCTTCTTCTTCACTTTGTGCTAAATCTAAAGACTGTGTTTGGCTAAAACGATAGTTAAAAAAGTCTGTGCGGTAATCACGCGTTTTTTCAACAAAATAGCCGCCACCCGCGATTTCAACTTCGGCGTTCTCAAAGTAAAAAACTTTATTAATATTAACGCCCCAGTTTTCAACATCGTCTTCTAGCTCAACAAATCGATACAAATAAGGGTTGCCACCTAAGCTACCATTATAAAAAGTACGTTGATATTCGCCATCGGCGTACTCATCACGCACCGTTACTTCAAGCTCGCCGGGTATACTCGTCGTCGCTGTTGAATCAGTGTATTGCCAATCTACACCGACACCTTCAAGAAAACTCCACTCTAAATTGTGCATTCCACGAAGTTGAAGTATTTCAAGTTCCCGTTCCTCAAAAGAGGTTAAGTGGCTTCGCTGTAATTGCCCAGCATCAATGCTTAATGACTTTGAAGGCTCTTGGTAAAGCGAAACAGAAGCTTCATCTTCAGTATCTCGTAGCATCATATAGGTAGCTGTTAAATCATGGCCGCCAATTTTATAACCTAAATTTAGAGAGCTATTTAATTTTATATTATGCTTGGTTGATACTTCTTTCTCTGTGGCAGAGTAACAAGTAAAATCATCTTTTGAACATTCAGATTCAGATGCGTCAACAGAAGAAAGTACTGCGCTAAACTTCTCTGCATTAGACCATTCATTTTCATAAGCAACTGATGCTAAGAAACCAAAAGATCCGTCTAGGCCAAATAAGTTATCAAATCGGTCGCCATAAACAGCTTTAATGTCTGCATCAGGGTTTAAGCTTTCTTTTTCTAAGCCAAAATCTCTTGGTAGTGCTTTTGATAAACTTTTATTTAAGTCTATTGCAGCTGCTTGACCAATATCAGTCCCCTGACGTCTTGACTCGACATCTCTTATATTTCTGTATGAGATATCAGACAAGCCATTGATATAGGTATTTAGCGCCGTTTTAACGGCTCCAGGTAATGCGCGTGTACCATCATCTTTACCTAACCAGTCGTCACTGCCGCCATTGTATGTGTAGCCTTCATCGTTTGTATCTTTATAGCTAGCACCAATCTCAACTTTAAATAAAGTATCACTTGGAATGCTTTTCGTCCTGATATTAACGTCACCACCACCAAAAGCCGCAGGCATATTAGGCGAATAGGCTTTTTGAACAGCTAAAGATTCAATAATACTTGATGGGAAAATATCAAGTGGAATTACATTTCGAGTCAGATCTGGGCTTGGAACAACCGCGCCATTTAAACGCACGCTTGAGTAACGCTCACCTAAACCGCGTACATAAATAAACTTATCGTTAACTAACGATAAGCCTGTAACACGGCGAAGTGCAGAAGCGGCATCGCTATCACCTGTTCTAGATATTTGCTCTGAACCCATTATATCAGCAACAAATGCCTGGTTTTTACGTTCATCAATTACGGCACTAGCACTGCCTTTAAGGCGTGTACCTGTTGCAACAACTTCTTCTATCGCTTCTTCATTGATTATTTCTTGTGCCTGTTCAGCAAAAGAATTAAATGAAGAAAAAAGGGAGAGCAGAGATAACGTTATTAGATTAGTTTTAAACTGCTTTTGATGTTTCATATTTATATCCTCTAAACCTAAAATTCCCTTAAAAAAGGCGCCAGAGCGCCTTATAATTAGAGCCGGTCTAGATTAATTACTAGCGCGTTGTAAAGATGCAGCTACAAAATCAGCCCATTCACTTGATTCACCTTCTTTAAGTGCACCAATGTAGCCTGCGTTAGTAAAGAAAGAGTCAACCTCACTCATGTCTTTAGCTGTTGTAGCTACCGCAGTACCTTGTGAATCTGTAATAGTTGCTGCAGTTGAAACACCATCAGCACCAAGCACATTTGCAAAATCAGCAAAACCAATCAGCTGGTTATTTTCGCCACCAGTAAACCAGGTATTGATATCAAAGCTTGCTAACGCGCCTGTTAAAGGAGTATTTACGTCTTCAAAATTCTTACCACACGCAAATATTGAACTCATAAATGCGATATCACCGTTGTTTGCATTGGTATGCACACCAGCATCTCCTGATTTATCTTTTTCATTATATAAATCAAAACAGCCAGCACCATCTACAGATGATGAGTTTACAAACAGCATATTAGCTAATTGCGCTTTACCCCATTCTTTCATTTCCATACCGGCACCAGTACGACGCCCTTCAGCACCTTGGTCACCAGTAGTAACAACGGTTGCATTAGCAATAGTTGGATTAGAAACAGTCGTTACTAAATCTTGTGCGTCTGCAGATAATGGATCAACTTTTGCGCCATCTGTTTCAAAACCATGATTTCCATATTCATTTGAACGGACAAGAATGTACTGTCCATAGCCTTTCCAACCCTCATCCCAGTCAATACCATCATCGCCTGTATCAGTAACAACGATGTGTTTAAGGTTAACACTACCACCAAAGAGCTCTATACCATCATCAAAACCATTATGTACATGGACATAATCAATTGTTGTGCCTGAGCCAACAGCATTTAGTGTTAAACCATTTAGCTCATCACCTTCAACACCAAATCCTGCATACTTAATAACAATATGCTTTAGAATACCGCTACTATCTTGCGGATCATTACCACCGTAATAAGATACAATACCTTCAGCTGAGTGGTTACACATGTCTTGTGCCGCAGCTGTTGCTGTACAACGAATAGAATGACCACGTCCATTTACCTGAACACCACCCCAATCCCCAATTTGAGCGGTGGTAGAATCATCACCATCAACTTCTTTAATGCTTGTGAAAATAATTGGCTTATCTACTTCACCAATTGCTTCAATATTTGCACCGCGAGCAATACGAATAAAACTCTCTGGCTTGGTAAACGCAATGGTAGCGCCTGCTTCAATAGACAATGTTGGGCCATTAACATCAATAGTGGCGCCAGTAGATGTGTCTACATCGTCACCAATAAATAAAGCACCTTCAAATACATGGGCACCGCCATCGTCTAGCGCAGGGATAACAAAAGAGCTTGTAATTTCTTTTGCATTACTTGCAAATGCTTGGCTGTATAAACAGTTAATGCCTTCTGCTTCACCCGTAAATGTAGCTCCATCTAATGTGTATGTGGCACAACTTATTGTATCGCCACCATTATCACCACCTGGGTTAGTCACTGAATTGTCTACACTGTTATCAACTGTAGTCGGTGTAACGTTAATATCACCACCGCCACAGCCTGCTAAAGTCATTGCAGTAGCCACTAGACTAACCTTAAATAAGCCAGATAATGTCATTGTTCACTCCGTTAAAGTATTTAATTATTTTGTTAGCGCATTAAGTAATAACTTAAGTCACTTTAAGGCACGACACTCATGCATTAAGGTCACTTGAGTTATCGAATAGGAGTACAATACGGGAGAGATATGACAGTGCCGTTACATTTTAATAAACACTATGTGACAATAATAAATTAAATATATTCATATGGTTAACTTTACAGAAGTAAAAAAACCGCACTAAATTAATATTAGTGCGGTTTGGCGTTGCGATTATAAACTGTTTTTATGCGCTATTAATTTAGCACCTAGCGCAAAAGTAAAACATTAAAGTAATGCTGTTTTTAGGGTTTCAGCATGTATTTTTTCGCGCTTTACATATTTAATCCATTGCTTGGCTAAGCGCTGCGACTTTTTATGTATTTGCGCTTGTTCAAACGCTAAAATAGAGGCATCAAAGTTTTGTAAATTGAACTGTGCCATGCCCAAAGCTACAAATGCGTTTGATTCAAAATCAAGGTTGCCTTTATCAAGTGCTTTACGCGCAGAGTCGGCAGCTTCTTCATATTGCTCTGTATTTACATACACTTGTGCTAAGCGCTGATCGTAGTTACCACTGCTTGATAACTGCGCCGCTTTTACAAAGTATTTAATCGATTGCGCATCTTCTTTAGCTTGGATCATGGCTTCAGCTACAAAGGCATAGTTTTTAGCGGTTTGCTCTGCTATTCCTGCCTCAATTGCTTTACTCATCACTATGGCTGCTTTATAAGCCAAGCCATTGTATAAATACACCTGGGCTAATTGGCGTAAATCTGACTTGGAGGTTAAAAAGCCTTGCTGATATGCCGCTTCAATAATTGCTAGTTGTTGTTTTTCTCGACCTGTTTCGCCATACATACCTGCTAACTGCACCCAGTATTCTGGTTTGTTATACAGCTTAACCATGCGCTCTAGTACCTTTACCACTTTATCGGACTGATTAAGTGAGTAGTACATAGCACGCTGTAATACTAGCCAGTTCTCTTTTGGTACTTTGCCTTCGCTGTCACTTAGTGTAATAGCTTGCGTTATATAGTTAAGGCCTTGCTGGTAGTCTTTTAGCTGATAATAGGTTTGCGCTCTTAACACATAGTAGCTCTCTGGCTTATCTTTTGTATTAATAGCATCCCATTGATCTAAAAACGTAATTACTTTGTTGTAGTCACTGTTAGCCATTGCCAATTGAGCCAAACTAAACGTAGTGCTTAAACGTAATGTTTCTGGAATACCCTCCTCAGCGACTACTTTTTCAAACGCGGCTATTGCTTTGGGTAAGTCGTTTTCGTTGTAATAAATAAAGCCATAAAAGTTATGCATCATTGCAATTTCGTAGGAGTTCATGCTTGATGCGCGATCTTGTATAGAATCAAGCGCTTCAAGGCCTGCTTTAACATCGCCATCGTCGGCAAGCTTTTGGGCTCGCGCTAACTGGCTATATACTTTTTCACGCAGGGCCGGTACTCGTTTGGTTTTTTGCTCTGCGGCTTGCGCTGTAAAAGCACTCACACCTGGTAATAAACTAAGTGCACTGGGGGTTACAATACTTGCGCTTATTGTTACGGTGCAAAAAAGTGTTAATTTAAAAATAACTGCTATTGGTTGTAATTTCATCATCGCCTCGCTTTTCTATCCATTAATAGGTTGAATTAATTAATCCAAAAATTAACCGCTTATCTGGAAAGATATTTTGTTCTGCACTCCCGCAACTTCAACGGCTTCACCATTGACTACGCGGGGCTTATATTTAAATTTAAGGGCTGCATCCATCGCCGCTCGGTCAAATAGCGATTCAGGCTCTGCCTTTAATACCTGAGGGTCGCGAACAGTGCCTTGTTTGGTTACTGTAAACTCAACAATAACGTAGCCTTCAATCCCACGAGACAGTGCGCGCCTTGGGTACACTGGCGCCACTTTTACAATGGGCAGGTATTCACCATCACTTGATTCAAGGGCTAAACCACCGGCTAAATTCACCTCGGCATCAACATTGGCCGCAAAGTCAAAATTATTAGCTTTTGCATTGGCATCGCTGTTTTGCATTTTTGGTGACTCCATTGGTGGTGGCGGCTCTTTGGGTGTGGGAGGTTTTTGAGGTTTGCGCTGTTTTGTTTGTAAGCTTTCTTCTTTTTTAAGCCGTACAAAGTCAAGCACGTTCCCCTTTGCTGGTTCGCTCATTGCGCCCTCACCACCAGTAATAAGTGCCTGCATGCCTAAAAACAGCATAAAGGTCACTAAAATGGCTATTACAAATGCTATTAAATAACGCATGGCTAACCCTTAGGCTTCTTGGGCCGCAATCGACACATCAAACACACCCGCGGCGCGCGCTGCATCCATTACTTTAATTAAAGTATCCGTGGTCGACTTTTTATCTGCTTGAATAACCACGCTCCCTTGTGGGTTTTCGGCTTTTAAACGCTCAATATTTGCCTGCACCGCACGCACATCTATTTGGCGTTTATTAATCCAAATTTCACCTGTGTCTGAAATAGCGACCAAAATATTAGCGCGTTCTTTTTTAACCGCAGTGGCGGCTTCGGGGCGGTTAACATCAATACCCGACTCTTTTACGAATGAGGCGGTCACAATAAAGAAAATAAGCATGATAAATACCACATCTAGCATGGGGGTCATGTTTATTTCTTCTGCTTCGTCTTCTTGAAATAGGTTTCCTAATGGGGCTCTCATTTTTTATTCTCCTGAAATAAGTGGCTATAGATAGAGCCACTTATTAATAATTGCTTAATGGTCTAAAACCATGCTGTCTTCAAGTAGCGCTACTTCACGTTTAGCCCGGCGTTGTAAGTACGTTGAGGCAAATACCCCAGATAACGCACCGACCATGCCTGCCATAGTTGGAATAGTTGCTTTAGATACGCCCGACGCCATAGAGCGCGCACTGCCTGTACCTGTAATAGCCATAACATCAAACACTTCAATCATTCCTGTTACTGTGCCAAGTAAGCCAAGTAGCGGACACAATGCAACCATCACATTAATAAGTGCTAAGTTAGCGTTAAGACGCATACTGGCGCGTGAGATCATCGCTTGGCGAATTTGTTCTGCATTCCAGCTATTACGCTCGTTGCGCTTAAGCCAACTGTTTTTGATGGCTTTTTTGTAACCACGAAAACCATTAAAAAAGTAAATGAATCGCTCGAGTATCAATAACCACATCGCGAAGATTAACACCCCAATGACCAAGAGAACTTGGCCACCAGTGTCGAGAAAATCACGGATAGCATTGATTGAATCAATCAATAGCACCATGGTTTATGCTCCTTTTTCACTTCGTTTTGCAATAATGCCCGCGCTTTGCTCTTGTAAAATAAGCAGTAAGCTTTTTGCTCGGGTGTTGAGTATGGTGTAAATAAATACTGTGGGTATTGCCACAACTAAGCCAAGTACTGTTGTTACAAGCGCTTGAGAAATACCGCCTGCCATGAGCTTAGGATCCCCGGTGCCAAACAAGGTAATGGCTTGGAAGGTATTGATCATCCCGGTAACTGTACCAAGTAAACCAAGCAGCGGAGCCACTACTGAAATAATTTTAATCAGGGTTAAGTTACGGGTTATTTTTGGCATTTCGCGCAGTATAGCTTCGCTTAATTTAAGCTCTAGGGTGTCGTAGGCTACATTTGGGTAGTCGTCTTTTACTTTCATAACACGGCCTAGTGGATTATCGTCGCGAGCAACCGTGTCTTTAAGTTGACGGCGAATTTTGCCACCCACTAGCAATAAAGATACAAAACGCTCAATTGCAATTAACAGGGCTAATAAACCCACACCTAAAATAACGTAACCCACAGCGCCGCCTTGGTGAACTTGCTCAGCGGTATCTGGGGCTTGTACTAGTAAACCTAAAATTGAGCCACCGGTTGGGTCTAGTGCAAACTGCACAATACCGTTTTTAGCCTGCTGTAACTCGCCTGCGGTTGATGTATAGCGCGATACGGGCTGGCGAGTAAGCTCACTTAGCGTATTTGTACTTGGGCTGTACTCTAAATATTTACCGTTGGAAATAAGGTTAAAAGCACCAACACGCACAACTTCTTGCTCTGCTTTGTTACCACCTTCAATAATAACCTGAGTATTAAAGCGGCTCACTTTGCCTTGCTCGGTCATTTCACGTTGTAGCTCGTACCACACTTTTTCAATATCTTCGATTGAAGCAAGTTGTGAAGTAGATCCCATTTTTTGTGCTAGATCGTCCATAAAAACACTTCGACCAGGTATTTCTGCCGATACCACAGAGGTAGCAAACTTATTGCTTGAATCGCCTGCCACTTGTTGCAACACACCAAACAATTCTTTAAGTGATCCCATACGCTTTGATAGGGTATCGGTTAAATTAGCCAGTTTAATTTCGTTTTCTTCAAACTGTGTTTCTAAACGCTCTGATTCACTAAGCATTTGACTACGCTTTGCTTGCGTGTCTTTTAGCATTTGTACTTGCTCGTTTTGACGCGCAGTAAATTGTTGTTCACGCTGAGTATTTTGCACACTTTGCGCAGATTTACCTTGTTCAAGGTTTTTAAGTAATGAATCTAAATCCATTGGCTCAGCTGCTAAACTTGCGCATGTAAAACTTATACTTGCAGCAAGTACGGCCATTTTTGTCATTTGAGTAAACAATTTCATTTTCGACCTCTTATCGTGCTGCGTGAACTGGCAGAGTTAACATATCTGGGGCAAGTTGCTTACGCGCAATGCGTAAACCTTTATTAATTTGGCTAATGGTTGAGTCTGGAAGTGCTGCAAACGTTTTTGTTTGTGTATCCCAGCTACCAGCTAATTTACTATCGCGGGTTAAGTAAATGAGCTCTAAGCGACCAATGCGTAAAAAGTCAACTTCGCGTTCTTTACCATTTACCTCAAGCAGTGCGCTGTAAGCTTCAATAGTGCGGCCATAATCAACTTCTACTTGGTAGGCTTCGAGTACGCGGCGGAACTTTTCGCTAGAGGTAATATCGGCACGTTCCATCATGGCTTTTAAAGAGGTTAAACGTTTTTCACGCTCGTCTTTTAAAAATGGCACATCGAGTAATACAAACTGTTCAAGGCCGGTGATCATGCGCATCATTAGTGGCGTAATTTGACGCTCAATAATTGAAACCTGATCCATAGAGAGATTCATCGATTGCATTTCTGCAATTTGGTTATTTAACTGTTTTGTAAGCTGAGCGTTATACACAGCTAAACCATCAATTTCTTTATTAAGAGTTTTAAACTGTTGCAGACGCCCTTGCATTGAATCTGCAATCTTGTCTATTTTTGTTTGTGATTGCGCAGCCGATTTAGTAATTTCACTGCTTTTATCAATAACCTTATTTAAATCGTTTGCGTGTACAGCGGCACTTGCGGCCACAATACCAGCTATAATTAATGGTTTAACGCCTTTCATCGCATACACCTTTACTCGTTAGTTAGCAGATTTGCTAGTTTGTTTTTGTTAGCTTTAAACGTTTGATACAAACAATTAAAAACTAAATATTTTCAATGAGCGAAAGTGTATAGATGAAAAATGACAAGCATGTTGCGCAAAGAAGTCGCTTTTATGACAGCGTTAATAAATAGCCTGTCTAAGGGTGCTGTGTAAGGGGTTGTGTAAGGAGTGCTGTGTAACAAGTGTTATAAGAGGAGTGAGTGTTTGGCAACCAAACACGCATAATTTAGCAATACTTAACCTGAGTTCAGGCTATTTAGCTTAAAATAGCATTAATTTGATTTAATGTTTTTTGCCAGTCGGTGTAGTTTATTGCTATTGGGTGCACTTTATTGTCATTTATAAGCACTAAAGATGGAAAACCCTGAATGGGCAAACTATGTACATAATTAAGCTCTGCAATTAACTCATCATTAAGCTCTTTTGATTGAAGCCTATTTGCAAACTGCGCTTTATTTAAACCTATTTGCTCGGCTAAGCTAATTAATGTGCTTTCATCTGAGGGGTTTTGAGCATTTAAATAGTAAGCTTGCTGAATGGCTGCAACCATTGCACTTTCTTTGCCCGCTTTACGCGCAATAAGCGCCGCCCTACACGCTGGGTACGTTGAGCGCCTTGGTTTACAGTTGCGCCAAAAATCAAAATTAAACTCAGTGCCCAATTGCGCTGCTATTTTATGCCAGGTGTTTTGTAGCATATCTTGCATGTTTTGTGGCATGGGATCTTGGCTGTCAGGAGCAAGCCCTCCAACTTTGTATTCAACTACTAGGTTACTCTCAAGAGCGGCTTTTAACTTAAGCCAGCTCGGCGCATAACCCCAGCACCAACTGCACATAGGGTCGTGTACATAAACAAGTTTACTTTGAGCCATTTGCTCCTCCGTATTAACAGCTCGTGCTTAATGTAAGCCACCAACATTTACACATACTATAATGATTAATAGCTAAACTGTTGTTAGCGTTTGTTTTTAAAATTTAAACTTTAAACTTTTTAACCATACGCTCTAAATCGCTAAATTGTTGTTTAAGCTTGGTGCATTCATCCAAGGTACGGTTTAAATTAGCTTTGCCCTGTATTGAAAGCTCACTAATATTGTGAATGTCTGAATCGAGGGATTTAACAACCTGATTTTGCTCATCGGTTGCACTAGCTACAACATGATTCGCATCGCTAATTTTTTGTATTGCATCTATAATCTGCTGCATTACAACACCTACTGCATCGGCTTGTTGCACGCTTGTTTCGCTGTCGCTTAAACTGGTTTTCATTAGTTCTACCGCTAAATTAGAGCCTTTTTGTAATTGGCTTACGGTGTCTTCTATTTCTTGGGTTGATTGCTGGGTTCGGTGCGCTAATTGACGAACTTCATCAGCAACTACAGCAAAACCTCGCCCAGCTTCACCAGCCCGTGCAGCTTCTATTGCAGCGTTAAGGGCCAGTAAATTTGTTTGCTCGCTTACCCCTTTAATTACCTCAAGCACTTGGCCAATACTGGCTGTATGCACGTTTAAGCTATTAATAGTTTGCTGTGCCTGTTCCATATTTTTTGATAACTGATGAATACTGGCCACATTATTACTGAGTGTTTGCTGGTTTTGCGCTGAGTGCTGATCGGCATTTTTAGCTAACTTAGAGGCACGCTCAGCACTGTTTGATATTTCCATTGCGGTGGCAGAAAACTGATTAATAGCGGTAGCTACACTGTCGGTACGTTTAGTTTGGTCTTCGTACATTAATAATGTTGAGTCGGTTTGCGCCACTAAACTCGAAATAGCCACATCTAATGACTCTGTGGTGTGCTTTACTTGCTCAATAGAGTGCTGTATTTTTTCAATGAATAAATTAAAAGAATGACTTAACTCGCCGAATTCGTCTTCATTTTCAACTTCTAATCTACACGTTAGGTCGCCTTCACCTTGGGCAATGTTTTTAATAGCGTCGTTTAATCGCTGCATTGGGCGCATTAAATAGCGCAATAATAGTTGCATCATAATAATGATAACAACTATACCAATAAGCATATATATAGCGGCCGTTTTACCAAAGGCCGATACACTAGCAAAGGCTTTATCTTTATCGATTACCACGCCTAAGTACCAGTCAACGTTTTCTATACCGCGTATTTTTGTATACGATATAAGCTTACTTTGCCCTGCCACTTGATACTCTGTAAATTCGCTTTGCAAAGCAGTGTGGGTAGCAAATAACTCAGTAGTATTTTTTAAATTAAGTGCTCTGTTAGGGTGGCTTAACACTTGGCCGTTACTGTCAATTAAAAAGCCGTAACCTAAGCCTAAAAAATCTATATCGTTAATAATTTTTGTAATAATGCTCATTTCTATATCGGCGCCCGCTACACCAATAAACTGCTCATTTTGCTGCATCGGCACAACCGCAGATATAGTAAGTTCATTGCTGGTTACATCTATATAAGGGGTAGTAAAGGCAGTATTTACTTTGTTTTCTACTAGCTTGTACCAAGGGCGAGACGTGGCATCAAAATCAGCGGGCAATACTACGCTTTGATCGTTTAATATAAACACGCCATTGGATTTACCAATATAGGTATTTTTAAAGTTTCCGGCCAACTCAGCGGTATTAAGCTGTGTAAGGGTAAGCGCTTTGCTATCACCAGATTGGTGCGTTTTTGCTATGGCAATAACAATTGCCAGTTTGTCATTTAGCCAATTAGCAATGTTTTGCGAAACAGATTCTGAACTTTGTTGCAGTACGAGAGCAAGTTGCTGCTCGGTTTGATTACGCATAGATACATAGTTATTAATTGTAAAAACACCAAGTACCAACACTAATACCAGTGATGCAGCAATAGTGACCTTAGAGGTAAATTTTAACGAGCCAAGCATAAGTGCCCTTTTTTAATTGTTATTATTAGCACCTACAGTTTTAGCAAATATTTAACTAAATGTCTTAGTTATTAAAGCTTACGAGCAACAAAAGAGCTAAAACAGTAATAAAGGCTTAATTATGATTATTCATGAACTTAGAAGGATCGGGAAGATTAAGGCGTGTTGTTTAAATTGTGTACTTAAAAATACAAGCCCCTTGCGAGGCTTATTACTGATTGGCGCTTAACTGCGGGAGATTTATGTCGTTTTAAAATACGCTGCACAGCGACTAAAACGCTATGCTTTTTCCCATTTCATTTTATTATTGGTGTCGCGCGAATTGATAATTGTAGTATCACTGCTCTCTACGCCGCCTAGTTTTGCTAAACGGTCGTATAGCACCACGTTACAAGTGGCGGCGAGGTTCATGCAGCCAATAGTAGGAATATACACGACTTCGTCGGCCCACTTTAAAACGTCTTTAGACACTGAGCCATCCTCTGGGCCAAACACATAAAATGCGTTTTCTGGGTGGGTAAACTCAGGCAGTGGCGTTGCACCTTCAATTAGCTCAATAACCACAACCGTGGCACCTTGTGGCTTTACTTTTTCTAAATTATCGGTGGCAGTTAGTGAAATTCGCTCAACCACATTTTTTGTATCGGTATGAAACTTTTGTGCATTTAAATAACGGTTTCCGGTAAAAAACACCTGCTGTGCGTCGTAGCAACCTGCAGCACGTAATACACCGCCCACATTAGTTGGGCTTTTGGGATTTAATAAACCAATAACAGCCTGTTGCTTGCTCATTAATCACTATCCTTGGTTGGCCACTCTGCTATATATAGGTCAAAGTCATCGAGCTTAACGTCGCAATCTTTTACGGTTTTGTCTTTTACCGAAATGCCCTGCTGATGCATTTTTGTTTTGTCGCCATTATTTAACAGCGGATGCCACGAGGCCAACCCTCGCCCTTCGTGCAAACGGCGATAGCTGCAACTTTGTGGCATAAAAAAGATATCTTTGAGGTTTTCTTTGGTAAGTTTTACACAAGATGGTACCAGCGTTTGACGATTTTCGTATTCGCTACAACCACAGGTATTATTATCGAGATACTGACACACAATATTAGTAAATATTAACTGCTCACCTTCGCGTAGCTGATCGGTGGCGGTAAATTCATCTTCATCTTCGCTATCAATAAAGGTATTTAAGCAGCATTTCCCGCAGCCGTCACAAATGGCTTCCCATTCATTTTGGTTCATGTCGCTTAGGCTTTTTTCAAGCCAAAATTGTGTATTTGCTAATTGTTGATCAAACATAATGTACTCGCGCCCCTAAAGAGCGCGCATTCTACCGTATTGCTGCAAATGGCGCAAAGCCAATACCTTGCAGGTAAGGGCTTTGCCTAAGCATTATTGTACTGATTTAACCCAGCGCTTTATTTTCTGTTCTAAAATTGGCATAGGTAATGCGCCATCTATGAGTATTTGCGTGTGAAACGCTTTAATATCAAACTTATTACCTAGCTGTTTATGTGCGTAGTCGCGCAGCTCACTAATTTTAAACTCTCCTAATTTATATGACAGCGCTTGGCCTGGCCATGCTATGTAACGCTCAACTTCGGCTATTACATCACTTTTAGCCATAGACGAATTAGCTAGCATGTAATCAATACCTTGCTGACGCGTCCAGCCTTTTGCATGAAAACCAGTGTCGAGTACTAAACGCATAGCGCGTAATTGCTCATCTGATAAACGCCCATACCACATATACGGGTCGGTAAATAAGCCAAGCTCTTTCCCTAAACTTTCAGCGTACAACGCCCAACCTTCGGCAAATACGGTGTAGCCACCAAATTTACGAAAATCTGGCAGGCCATCTATTTCTTGCTGTAATGCTATTTGAAAGTGATGCCCAGGTGCTGCTTCGTGAATCGAGAGCGTTTCGAGTAAAAACTTAGCCTGCGCCTTTAAGTTATAGGTATTAATATAAAAAACACCTGGGCGAGAGCCATCTGGTGCTGGAGACGCATAAGATGCGCCCGCAGCCGACTGTGCTCTGTAAGCTTCTACTGCTTTTACAACGTATGGCGCTTTTGGTGCTATGTTAAAAAGCAGTGGCAAACGCGCATCAATTTTTTGTTTTACGTTTTCGTATGCCGCTATTAACTCTTGCGGCGTGTTGTAATAAAATTCGTCCGAATCACGTAAGTGGTCAAAAAATGCAGATAAGTCACCTTTAAAGCCAACTGTTTCTTTTACTTTTTTCATTTGCGATAAAATACGCGCTACTTCACTTAAACCAATATCATGAATTTCGTTAGCAGATAAACTAAGTGTAGTGTGTTTTTTAATTTGGTATTCGTACCACGCTTTACCGTTAGGTAAATCGCTATAACCAACACTTTCTCGGCTATTAGGAATATATTGATTAGCTAAAAACTCGCTCATGCTGTTATATGCAGGTACTAAACGCTCTATAATCAATTTCCTATATTGTACTGTAATTTGTTGCTTTTGCTGCGCTGTAAACGACTCTGGGAAGTTTTTAATTGGCGCCCAAAATAGTGAGTCTTCGGCGTCAGTTACCACATGGGCTGCAAATTGTGGTTGCAGCTTTTTAGCCAGTGGCGTTGGTAATACTACGCCCAGCTTTATGCCTTGCGCCATTGATTCTTGCACACTTACAAGCCAGTTAATAAAGCCCTCACTTCGGGCTAAAAAGTTGCTGTAATCTTCAACTGTATTAAAAGGTTGTGCACTTTGTCCCGAGCCAAAACCAGCAAAGGTGTTATGTGCCCCTGCCATTTGATTAATTGGCAGTAAATAATCTGGGTATTGCATTCCTTCAAGCTTAAGCGCTAAGTCTTGGGCTAATACTTCAAAGCTTAATAATGCTTGTCCTACTAGCTGCTCTTTATCTATAAGTGTTAAGCGCTGTTGATATTTTTTATAAAAAGCGGCTTTTTTATCACGGCTAGCCGATGAAATAACAGGCGTAAATTGGTTATTAAACTCATTACGGCCATTGTAAGTGGCACTGAGAGGGCTAAACATAAGCGATTCATCGTAATATTGAGCTACCAGTACATCAAGCTGTTGTTGTGCTGAAAGCTCTGACACCACTGCTTTGGCAGTATTAGCCATGCTCAATTGCGCGTGGCTACTGGTGGTGTTACTTTCATGCTTACTTTTATTTATATTAGTGCAACCACTTAAAGCAAGCAGTACACCACTGGCTATAACCGCCAAGTTTATTAATTTCATGCTGATACCTTGTTAAAATTTACTTATCGAGTATGCGTAGTTACATCAACTAAATAAAGAAATTACGATAGATAACAGCCATCGCTATTTATTTGCAGTTTGTGCTTAGCTTGGTAAAGTCGAGTTAATTTAAAATACTAATAAAAGACCCCCTAATATGAAAAAACAACTACTGTCTGCTTCTATCGCACTTTTATGTTTAAACAGTATGAATGCCTATGCTGTTACTTATGTATCTGCTAAGGCAATGCTTGATGTTCAAAGTGGTAAGTTAATACAGTCACCCCTTATTACCATAGATAATGGCGTGATCACCGCTATTGATAGCAATAAAACGCCTAAGCTTAATAAAGGAGATGAACATATTAAGCTGCCTGAACTGACACTTATGCCAGGATTAATGGACATGCACGTGCATTTAACCAGCGATCCAACGGTACCTCGCAGTGAGCGTGTAGGACAATCGGTACCGCGTATGGCTGTAAAAGCAGCGTACTTTGCGAAAAAAACCCTTGAAGCTGGATTTACTACCGTGCGCAACGTAGGCGCAGAAGGTTACAGCGTAATTGCAGTACGCGATGGAATTAATGCAGGCGATATAATTGGCCCTCGTATTTGGGCAGCAGGCCCCTCTTTAGGTATTACCGGCGGCCATTGTGATAACAACCGTTTGCCACCTGAGCTTAAATATACCTCGCAAGGCGTTGCCGATGGTCCATGGGCGGTACGCGTTAAAGTGCGCGAAAATATTAAATACGGCGCCAACGCCATTAAATTTTGTGCCACAGGGGGAGTATTTTCAAAAGGGACTAAATTGGGCGCACAGCAGTACTCGTTTGAAGAAATGAAAGCCATTGTAGATGAAGCGCACCTTCGCGACTTACCAGTAGCCGCGCATGCTCATGGTACAGATGGTATAAAAACCGCAATTAAAGCCGGTGTTGATAGCGTAGAGCATGCCAGTTATTTAGATGACGAGGCAATTAAATTAGCTAAAGATCATGGTACTTGGCTTTCAATGGATATTTACAATACCGAATATACATTGAGTTTTGGCGAGCAAAATGGCGTAGATGAGGAAAATCTAAATAAAGAACGCCAAGTATCTAAAGTACAGCGTGATAGCTTTAAACGTGCAGTGAACGCCGGCGTTAATATGGTATTTGGCACTGATGCTGCTATTTACCCACATGGCGATAATGCTAAACAGTTTTCTCGCATGGTTGAGTTTGGTATGACTGAACTGCAAGCAATTCAAGCATCTACTGTAAATAGTGCAAAGCTATTAAAAATGGATAAGCAATTAGGCCAACTTAAAACAGGCTTTGCAGCCGATATTATTGCAGTAAAAGGTAATCCGCTTAAAAATATTGCAACACTTGAGCACATTCCTTTTGTAATGAAAGCAGGGGTAGTTTACAAAAACTAGTAACTCTTTTTAAGTAGATCTACATAAGGCTCGCTTTTAGTTTACAGCGGGCCTTTAATTTTTAAGCCTAAACAATTTATAGCTGAAACTTTGGCCAACCCAGGCTGATAAAGCTAAGCGTATATTTAAAAAGCATAAGTTACGCTTACCAATTCCAACACGCTTAAAAAACCAGCAAACAGATTGTTATAAAAGCTTTTTTTAAACTTTTTATTTATTTTAATAACGATAACCATTATCATTCGCGCAACTTGTTAAATACGAATACTTACCATTATATGCATAACTTTAAATATTCTTTACTTACCCTTGCTTGTTTAAATGCACAATTAGCCTTTGCTAATGATATAAAAGTTGAAGACAACATAGAGCGCATTAGCGTTTACGAAAAACAAAACCGTGTTGTTATGAGCTCTGGCTTAGCTACTAAGTCAAACATGTCGTTAATGGAAACCCCAGCTCCTGTGGTTATTATTGACCGTGAACTTATTGAATCACAAGGGGTTAATAGCCTGCAAGATTTAGTACGCAACGTAAGTGGTTTAACTCAAGCCGGCAATAACTACGGTATTGGCGATAATTTAGTAATTCGCGGCTTAGATGCCAATTACACCTACGACGGTATGTATGGCGGTGCTGGGCTAGGTAATACCTTTAACCCTACTCGTTCACTTACTAATGTTGAATCGGTTGAAGTACTAAAAGGCCCTGCTACTGGTTTATATGGTATAGGTAGCGCTGGTGGCGTAATAAACCTAATTGAAAAAAAGCCTGAGTTTAACGAAAAACATAAAGTGGGCGTAGAGCTTGGCCAGTGGGATAGTTATGCACTTTCGATTGATAGCACCAATGCTATAACCGATAATTTAGCCTACAGGGTCATGGCTAAAACAGCTTCAAGTGCCGGCTTTCGTGACTTAAAAGAAGATCGCGACGAAATTTATACCTCGCTTAAATATGTATTCGATAACAAACAAAATATTATGCTCTCCGCGGCCTACATTAAAGATGCCATTGCAGTGGATTCAATTGGTCACCCTATTCGTATTTACGATGCAAATTCGGTAAATGGACTAACGTCAGATCAAGTAACCGGTGCTGATTTAGTAAATGATCCGTCTGGCAATGGCTTGCAATTATCTGAAGCGCAGCGCATTGAGCTTGCAAATTCATTATCGTCTTCAGATGGTTTAACGCCTTACAGCTTTGGTACTAATGGTATTATTTCACCTATGGCTAAAGATAACGAAGGTGAGGAGCTGCGTTTTAAATTAACCCACAACTACTTTATTACCGATGATTTATTTTTGAATCAACAATTGCAGTATCGTAATTACACCTCAAGCTTTGCTCGTCAAACCGGGGCTTATAATTACGTGTATTCAACTCGCAGTGGAGTAATAAACCAAGATCCGCGCGCGCCACTAGTTGAAGACGGGGTACTTTACCCGTTTGCAGCACGCCGCCAAGAGTATCGCCAAGTGGAGGCCGACGAAAAGTCATGGCAGTACTTTGCCGATTTGCGTTACGACTTTTCAGTAGCCGATATAGACAACGAGTTATTAGTAAACGCTAATTATGAAGATAGAGATATTGGCTTTAAACAATATTCTATTTATGATGCCGATAAAGTGATTAACGATAGCGACGGTAACTTACTTTACCAAGGCACACTGCCCTACATTTACGATATACGAGAGCCTAACTGGCCAACCGGTAACTTTGCCGATTACGACCCACTTAAAACCAGCGACTACAATAAAAAAGTACAAGCTTGGGGGTTAGGTATTCAATATGTAAGCTATATAAATGAAGCCCTTACTACACGTATTGGGGTTGCCTATAACCGTATTAAACAAAGTTACGAGCATTTAGGTGTAGATGAGCGCTACAGTTCAAGCCGTGCAAACCCAACCCCTGAGGCAAATACATCTGACAGTGGTTTAACCTATAATTTAGGTGCAACTTATCAACCAACTGAAGATTTCTCGATATTTGTTAATCATTCTAAAGGGCGAACAGCCTACAGTGTTTTAGGCTCTGTAAGTGGTAACGAAGCCGACAGAGAAGATTCTGAATCGTTAAGTAACGATTTAGGATTTCGCTTTAAGGCCTTTGACGATCAGTTATTAGCGTCTATTGTGGTATTTGAAAGCGCGCGAACTAATTTAGAGTATGCTAATCCTCTTTATGAAGCGGGTGTATCTGCAGAGGGTGTAGTTGAAAGCTTTTATAATGGTAAAGAAGAAACCAAAGGTGTGGAGCTTGATTTAAACGCTTACTTAAACGATAAATGGAAAATAAACGTCAACGGCGTATACCAAGATGCACGTGATCAAAGTAATCCTAATAGCAGCAGTTTCGATACTCGCCAAAAAGGCGTGCCCTATGTAACTGCCAGCACTTGGGTAACTTACTACGCAAACATGTTTAATTTACCAGAGGCGGTAAATATTAGCGGCGGTATTACTTTTGTAGATAACCGCAGCACTAACTCTAGCTCGTTTTCGATTCCGGATGGTTATGTACCTAGCTATACAATTTATGACACTGCCATTTCGTACACAACTGATAAATGGCATATGCAGCTAAATCTTAATAATTTATTTAATAAGCGTTATTACTCTAAAGCCATGTTTTTAGGCGGTATGCCTGGGCAAGAACGCAATGCTAAATTAAGCTTTAGCTACACACTTTAACTAGTTAAATACTTAAAAAGCACGGTTTTCTAATTTAGAAACCGTGCTTTTTTGTGTTTGATGAATGCTTAATTTAGATCAGATAGTAACAACTATACGACCATTAATTTCGCCTTTGAGCATATCATCAAAAATTTCGTTAATATCCTCTAAGCGTTTTTCTTCAATAATTGCTTTTACTTTACCTTGTGCTGCAAATTCTAAGCACTCTTGTAAATCTTTTCGAGTACCTACAATAGAGCCCACAACTGACACACCATTTAGCACTGTATCAAAAATAGGTAATGGCATATCCTCTGGCGGTAAACCCACTAACACACACTTACCACCACGACGTACACTTTTATAAGCTTGCTCAAAACCAGGCTTTGAAACTGCAGTACATACGACTGCATGCGCGCCGCCTACTTGTTCAAAAATGGCTTCGCTTGGGACCACTTCTTTAAAGTCGAGGGTAATATCTGCGCCAAGCTCTTTGGCCAGCGCGAGTTTTTCTTTGCCGGTATCAACCGCTATAACATTAAACCCCATTGCTTTAGCATACTGTACAGCTAAGTGCCCAAGACCGCCCACTCCCACAATAGCCACCCATTGCCCGGGTTTAGCTCCCGATACTTTAAGTGCTTTATACGTGGTTACTCCAGCGCAAAATAATGGCGCGGCTTCTGAAAAGCCAAGCCCTTCGGGTATTTTTACCACGTAGTCACCGTGTGCTAAACAATATTCGGCGTAACTACCATCTATAGAGTAGCCGGTATTATGCTGTGACAAACACAGGGTTTCTCTGCCATCTAAGCAAAACTCACAATGCCCACAGGCACTGTAAAGCCAAGGCACACCAACGCGATCGCCTACTTCTAGGTGTTTAATATTGCTACCGACCTTTTCAATTACACCTACGCCTTCGTGGCCTGGCACTAAAGGCATTTTAGGCGCAACAGGCCAATCGCCATGACATGCATGTAAATCGGTATGACACACCCCACAGGCCGCTATTTTTACCAATACATCATTTATGCCAACCTCTGGGATAGGCATGTCTATTATTTGTAATTTACCTTTAAATTCATTATTAATTGCAGCTTTCATAATCATTCCATCGTTTAAGTAATACCTATAAAATAAGTATTAATGTGTATTAAAAATAAACTTCATTGCTTTATACCCATTACAACTTAAACCAATATAGCTGAGTGATTATTAATCTAAATCAAACTTTAGTCTGACAGTAATTACTTAACTCGCTGTAAAATCTTGCCATACTCAATAAGCGTGCTAGCATTAGTTTCTGAAATTACTAAAAATTAAGAAGTTATGAGTTTATCCGACAAAAATTTTTCCTTTGTAATGCACTGTGGTGAAATGGGTAGCCGCTGGGGATTCAATCGTACTATTGGACAAATGTGTGGCTTATTGATTATTACTAAAAATCCGATGACCGCGAACCAAATTGCAGAATCCCTCAGTATTTCACGCGGCAATGTTAGTATGGGCATTAAAGAGCTGCAATCGTGGCAGCTTATTAAAGTACAACATATTCCTGGCGACAGAAAAGAATATTATGCCCCTGCGGGTGATATTTGGGATATGGCTAACCGGGTGTTCGAAGAACGTAAAAAACGCGAAGTAGAGCCTACTCTAAGCTTACTGCGCGATAATCTATTAGATACTGCAAGCAACGAAGATGAACTTTACGCACAAAAACAAATGGGCGAAATTCATAACCTGCTTGAAACAGTGACTAAATGGTCATCTGAATTACAGCGTTTAACCCCTGAGCAGCTTAATAAGCTAATGAAGTTAGGATCTGGTATCGGTAAGGTAATTGATTTAAAAGATAAAATATTTAAAAAAGAGTAAGTAAAACCCAAAATTCAAAAAAAGCCGCAATTGCGGCTTTTTTTAGATACTTATTTAATCTGTATTATATTTTTGGATAGCCAATTCTGTCTGACAAATAACCTACACTGGTAGCAAAGTAATACGAGCGATTCCAGTGCATAAATACTTTATAGTTATCGTAGGCTAAGTACATACGACCATTTATATCATCTGGCATTACCAACGCTGCTCGTACATCTACATTTGGCAGATCACTACCATCTGCACGGCGTACACCTAGTGCTTGCCATTCGGCTAATGAGCGCTCTGAGTCATTCCAAAATTCTAACCATTGTTTACGCGTTTTAGTACCGCGCACTAGCACGTATTTACTATCAAAGTTTTCTGGTAACTTAACCTGACGACCCCATGTAAGCGAGTCGTTCCAGCCTTCTTGCTTTAAGTAATTAGCAATAGAGGCGAATGCATCTTCTTTGGTCGTCCAAATATCTTTGCGACCATCGTTATTATAGTCAACCGCGTAAGCGTTAAATGAAGTTGGCATAAATTGCGTTTGCCCCATAGCACCTGCCCAAGAGCCTTTAAACTTGTCAAGGGTAATGTGCCCTGACTTTAAAATATCAAGCGCAGCCCAAAGCTGTTTTTTATACATGGTTTCGCGGCGACCATCGAATGCGAGCGTAACAAGCGATGAAATTACATTATGACCACCTTGTATAGCACCAAAGTTACTTTCAAGGCCCCAAATTGCCACAATAAAGCGCGCTTGCACGCCAAAGTCTTTAGCTACTTTTTCTAGCACGTCTTGATTTTCGGCGTATAATTTACGAGCACGATCAATTTTCCATTGCGGTACACGTTTAGGTAAATAGGTTTCAAGCGTTTCTTTGACTTCTGGCTGATTTTTATCAGCAGATACTATTTTTTCTTTATAGCTTGCACCAGCAAAGGCTTGATCAATAAGCTGGCTGTCGTAACCCTTTGCAATTGCTTCTTGCTTTAAAGCGTCTAAATATGTTTGAAATTCAGCTTGTGTTTTTGCCATTACAGATGTGCTTAAACATACTCCACATAAAATCATGGCTAATTTTTTAATCATTATCGGCTCCGTTTTCTTTTCGTAATTGGCTTAACAGATTCTCCTGCGGAGGCGGTATTTGTAAATAATACCCTTTTTCTGTCAATGCTGCTTTTACGGTTTCTAAATCAGCTGTGCCTAACATCGCACGTTTTGCTAGGTTTATCAGCATCACATATTTAGGTTGACCAAACATAGCCATTAAAGGTTCCGGAACTTTAGTAAAATCATCTCTTTTTTCAACAAATAAGAAGCTATCCGCTTTTTTCTTACTTTTATATACCGCAGTGAGCATTATGGCCCTATAAATTCTTGCTTAACAATGATTCACACTATAACATGAGAGCAATAATAAGTTAGAATAATTAGATTGAAAATTTCAATAAAGGCCTTATTCAGCCTGCGTTTATCTAAATTTAATCTCTGATCAGATAATTCAATTGAGCGTGTATGTCAGAACAAATTTTTGAGTTAAAAGGGAATCTTTTTACGTTATCAGTTTTACATCTTTACAGTACTGATATAAACCTTTTAGCAGAGCAACTGTATATAAAAATAGCCCAAGCGCCCAAGTTTTTTGAAGGTGCGCCTATTGTTGTTAACTTAATTGAGATAAAAAATAACTCTCTCGATTTTGTTCATTTAAAATCATTACTTGAGCGTATGAGCTTTAATGCGGTTGGTGTGTGTAATGGCTCAGACGAGCAACATACGCAAGCCAAAGCAGCTGGCCTATCTGTATTAAATTATTCACAAGACGTTAAGAGTGAATCTGTTAAAAAAGAACCCAATACCTCTATTGTTGAAAAAACAGTGCACTTGCCTGCACAAATAATTAATGGCACGGTACGCTCTGGTCAGCAAGTTTATGCAAAAGATCGCGATTTAGTGGTACTAGGTGCTGTAAGCCATGGCGCAGAAGTTATTGCAGATGGCAACGTACATATATACGGAACCCTGCGTGGTAGAGCAATCGCTGGCGCAAAAGGGTTTAAAAACGCACATATATTTTGTAATCGCTTAGAAGCAGAACTTGTTTCTATTAATGGCAATTACTGGATCAGTGATTCACTGCAAGGTGAACACTGGGGTAGCGCTGTGCAGATACAACAAAAAAATGAATCATTAGAAATTTCAGCTTTGGTTAAAGGATAAATCTCATGGCAAAAGTTATTGTCGTTACCTCGGGTAAAGGTGGTGTTGGTAAAACAACGTCAAGTGCCGCAATTGGTACAGGCTTAGCATTAAAAGGCTACAAAACAGTTATTATCGATTTCGATATTGGCTTACGTAATTTAGATTTAATTATGGGTTGTGAACGTCGTGTAGTGTACGACTTTGTAAACGTAATTAATGGTGAAGCAAATTTAAATCAAGCACTTATTAAAGATAAGCGCGTTGATAAACTATTTTTACTCCCTGCATCACAAACTCGTGATAAAGACGCCCTAACACGCGAAGGTGTTGAGCGCGTGCTTAACGAATTAAAAGAAGACTTTGATTACATTGTTTGTGATTCACCAGCGGGTATTGAAGCTGGCGCTATGATGGCTATGTACTTTGCCGATGAAGCAATTGTAACAACAAACCCTGAAGTATCGTCAGTGCGAGATTCAGACCGTATTTTAGGTATTTTACACAGTAAGTCTAAGCGCGCTGAAGAAGGCTTAGAAAACATAAAAGAACACCTATTAATTACTCGCTACAATCCAGATCGTGTTTCTAAAGGTGAAATGTTATCGGTTGAAGATATTCAGGATATTTTAGCGATTGATTTATTAGGCGTTATTCCTGAGTCTCAAGCAGTATTAAGTGCATCTAACTCTGGCCAACCTGTTATTTTAGACAGCGAATCTGATGCAGGCCAAGCTTATGCAGATGCGATTAGCCGCTTACTAGGTGAGACTGTCGACTTTCGCTTCTTAGATGTAGAGAAAAAAGGTTTATTCAAACGGATATTTGGAGGTTAACGTGTCTTTACTTGACTACTTCCGCTCAGAAAAGAAAAACAGTGCGTCATTAGCAAAAGAGCGATTGCAGATCATAGTCGCGCACGAACGTTCTCAACGAGGAACGCCGGATTACTTACCACAATTAAAACAAGATATTTTAGATGTGATCCGTAAATACGTTAACGTGAGCAGTGATGCAGTCCAAGTTCAATTTGATCAGAACGAAGATGACTTAGCCGTGCTTGAGCTAAACGTAACCTTGCCTGACGAAGAGCCAAAAGTATAAGGCAGTAATTAAGCATTAAATTACTGCTCGCAAAAAAGCCGTTCATTAAAGTGAACGGCTTTTTTATGTTTAACAATTTTACTTTTTAGCTTTACCCTAAAATTAAAATAAGAGAGTTATTTAAGCTCTTATATTTCAACTTGAAGTTGACTAGTTTAGTTAACACTTAAGGTTATTATATAAGTAGTTAAGCATTGCCGTAATTAGCCGAGCTTATTCTGCATCACCAAAGAACAACTTAGTGATCAGTTTATTATCAATAGTCTCACCCTTTAGCGTTCTCACTAACAGCTCACTACCGAGTAGTTGCAATGAAAATACTACGTCAGGTTTTACGCGCTTAATTTGCGGAATATGTTTACTTGAATTAACCAAAGCAATTGTTTTAGTGTCCTCGCCAGCAACTTCTTTAGCCGCTAAAATACTAAACGCATTTTCAGCATCATCATTACGTAACGCTAAAATATAATTTGCCTTTTTAGCGCCCGCTTCTATTAAGATATCTGCTGAGCTTGAGTCGCCATAAACAATGTCTGCATCTACCGGGTATTCGTGTTCAGACCCTGTTGGGCACACTAAAGTAACTGCATCGCCACGCTCTACCAAACCCGCATAAACACTGTGTGCGGTGGGTGAAATACCTAAAATAATAAAATGATTTTTTCTCATTACGTTCGAAATCCTACCTTTAACAATTTTTTTAAGATTACCACCAATCACAGGGCCTATAATAGCACTGATAGAAGTAGCAAAAACGGTAATACCCATAACAATAATTGATGCGGTAAATAATCGCGCTGTAGACGTTACAGGGTAAAGATCGCCATAGCCTACCGTCGACATGCTCACAATAGAAAAGTAAAATGCAGTGGGTAAATCGGTAATAGGGGTACTAAACTCGCTGCCTAAATACAAAGTGCCAAACACAGCATAAAGCATTAATGCGCCTGTACTCGTTAGAGCAAACAAACTACCTGCGGTAATACTAGAGCCATCAAAGCTTTTCCAGTATACGAGTAATAACATGCTCACAACCATAGTGTAAGACAATAATATTAGCCCAGAGCTTGACGATGAAATACTAATAACCGCGACCACTATTAATAGTATCAGTGAAAAAGCCCACGCTAAACGTGCTTTTAAAGCTAAGCCAACCGACATTATTATTAAGCCTGCACCTAAAATAAAGCGCGGTAGTTCTGTTATTCCTATTTTATCAATTAAATTTAACCAATCGAGCGACCAGTTTAATACACCCGGTAGCATTTCGAGCATACGTGCAACAACAGGTTTAATTAGCCAGTAACCATTAAAAGCAACCAAAATAGCTAATATCCAAGCTGGTTTACATAGTTCTAATAGTTTACGTTTTATTGTTTCAACTTTCATAAAAAGCGCTTTAATAACAGTGGTATATAAAAAACACCACTAAATGAATAGCAAATAAATTAATAAAGCTATTATAACTGCCTCCCAATAATAGGTGCACTTATAATAGCTTAGTATTTATACCTGTTAGCTCAATACACTATTAAGTAAGTTATCTATGTAAGCTAACCTTAGATACTTAAATACGATCAAACATCCCATTCTTTTAGCGTATCTTTTACAAAAGAATAGCGCCAAGAACTAAGCAAATCTGGTTTAATATACTGCTCTTTTTGTGCTGCAGATAATTTCCAATTCCAACTAATTAGTTGATTAACCTGCTTTTTAGAAGCCATTACATCCTCTGGAATATTATGTTCTTTGGCAACTTTATTAATTTTTTGTTTTATCTCTTTCGCTACTTTTTTGTAACTAGGAAAGTCTATTAAACGCTTTAAAATTGCTGGGTGTTGCTCCTCAGGCAAAGCTTTTGCTTGCTCAATACACTTTAGTATTTCGACTCCCGAGCGGTTCACTTCTATCGCCTCAACGCCCGGAATTTGCCTTAATGCATTTAAACTTGCTGGCCCTCGTTTAGCAATTTCTGTCATATTATGTTCTTTTAATACAAAGTTAAGTGCTAAATTTTTACGAATTGCTTTATTTCGACGCCAAACAGCCAGCTCTCTTAATATTGCAAGTTCATGTGGCCTTAGTTGCCACGCATTTTTAATGTCTTTATAGAGCAGTTCATCTGGGGTTTGAAATTCACGCTTATTAGCCACTAACTCACTTTCGCTAATAACAATATTAAATAAATCGGCGGCTTTTACACTGTCAATAATAAGATTAAAACAGGGTAATAAATGATAGGCATCGGCAGCAGCGTACTCTAATTGTTTATTTGTTAATGGCCGTTGCAACCAATTTGTACGTGATTCACTTTTATCTATTTCAATATCCAGTAAGGTTTTTACCATTAGAGCAAAGCCCATGCAGTTTCCTTCGCCTAAAATTTGCAGTGCAAATTGAGTATCGAATAACGGCGTAGGAACAAACCCAGCGTACTTTTGAAAAACTTCTATGTCTTCTGAAGGAGAGTGAAATACTTTTAAAACAGCAGGATCTTTTAAAATTTGCCAAAAATCGAATAATGACAGTTCTGCCAGTGGATCTATAAGTGCTAAATGCTCGCCATCATAAACTTGAATAAGTGCAACTTCTGGGTACAAAGTACGGCGACGCATAAACTCTGTGTCTATGGCTAAAACGGGCTTGTTTTTAATTTGCTCAACAAAAGTATTAAGCTGATTTTGGGTTTCAATTAATTGGTAGTGCACTTAGTCTCCTACAATAAAAAAGCCGACATATGTCGGCTTTTTTAATAGTTGCTAATCTTTCAAGGCTCTTCTGAGTATTTTACCTACGTTAGTTTTAGGTAACTCATCCCTAAACTCAACAAGCTTAGGCACCTTATAATTAGTTAAATTATCACGACAGTGTTTTATTATATCTTTTTCAGTTAAAGAAGGGTCTTTTTTTACAACAAAAACTTTAACTTGTTCACCACTCGTATCGTGAGGGATACCAATAGCTGCTACTTCAAGCACTCCGTCGTGCATGGCAACAACTTCTTCAATTTCGTTAGGGAATACATTAAAGCCCGAGACAATAATCATATCTTTTTTACGATCGACTATATAAAAGAAACCTTCGTCGTCATAAGTTGCTATGTCACCGGTAGCAAACCAGCCATCTTGTAAGCTCTCAGCGGTTGCATCTGGGCGTTTGTAGTAACCAAGCATAACTTGCGGGCCTTTAACCCAAAGCTCTCCTGGTTCACCTTTTGCTGCTTCTTGGCCATTATCAAGAATTAATTTGATTTCGGTACTTGGAGCCGGTAAACCAATTGAGCCATTATATGCAGTTAAGTCATAAGGACTAACGGTAACTAAAGGAGAACACTCGGTTAAACCATACCCTTCCATTAATTTAGATTTTGTAACTGTTTGCCATTTTTCAGCAACTGGGCGTTGTACAGCCATACCGCCGCCTAATGACATTTTTAAGTGACTAAAATCAAGTTCAGCAAATCCTGGCGTGTTTAACAAACCATTAAATAAAGTATTTACACCCGTAATAGCAGTAAATTTAGCTTTACTTAATTCTTTAATAAAACCAGGCATGTCGCGTGGGTTAGTTATAAGTACATTTAATCCGCCGTACTTCATAAATGTTAAGCAGTTAGCCGTTAATGCAAAAATATGGTAAAGCGGTAACGCAGTTATTACCACTTCTTTACCGCGCTCAAGCACTGGGTCTAAACATCCTGAAACTTGCTCAAGATTACCTACCATATTACCGTGGCTTAACATTGCGCCTTTAGATACACCCGTTGTTCCACCGGTATATTGTAAAAAAGCTAAATCACTTAAGTTAACCTCTGGACGTACATAGGCATTTTCGTCGGCTTTAAGTAAATCGCAAAAATCTATGGTATTTGGCAAAGTGTAGCTTGGCACCATCTTTTTAATGTACTTAACAACAAAGTTTACAACATGCTTTTTAATGCCACCCATCATGTCACCTACTTGGGTAACAACAATATGTTTAACATCGGTATGCGGTAGCGCTTTTTCGAGTGTATCGGCAAAGTTAGCCAATATAAAAATTGCTGAAGTATCAGAATCTTTAAGTTGGTGCTCAAGTTCACGCACTGTGTAGAGTGGGTTTACATTAACAACAACACAGCCTGCACGTAAAATACCTAAAATAGCAATGGGCGTTTGTAACAAATTAGGCATCATAACTGCCACTTTGTCACATTTTTTAAGGCCTAAATCATTTTGAATATAAGACGCAACTTTTTTAGTTGCAGTATCAATTTCATCATAAGACAAGGTTTTACCCATATTTGTAAATGCGGGTAAATCTTTGTAGTCGGTAAAACTTTTTTCAAACACTTCGAGTAATGAGGCATAGTGCTCAGGATCGATAGTTTCAGGCATACCTTCTGGGTAGCGCTTAAGCCAAATTTTTTCCACTCTTAGCCCCTGTTTATAGTTATATTTTTATTAACCTTAATCTAAGTAAGGCACTTTGACAATTGAGCAAATACTCTAATGAAGAATAATCCCACATTTAACGCTAATATACAATTAACACACGCTACTTTGCACCATAAATGCTTGAATCTGTTCAAAACAGTGCGCACTGCTTTGCATATGACAGTGATGCCCGCCCTCTACAGTTATTACATTTAAGCTATTGTAATATTTAGCATAGTTTTCTAAATTTTGTTTTACAAAAGTGTAGCCTGTATCCCCTAGTATTAACTGACATGGCGCAATTAAATTTTTTATTGCACCAATACATTGCGCCTCATCAAACCTAAAACCTGAATGATTTTTAAGCTTTGGGTCGGTTGTTAATGCAAATCCATTTTTAATTGTTTTAATATTGCGCGCCATTAATACCTCAATAAGCTGGCTACTTAAGTCTGTTGTTTGCGCACGTGCTTGGTGTATTTGCTCTTTCGATTGATACACTCTTGGCTTTTTATTTTTTAGCCTGTCTCGGTTTAAAATAGCACTTTTAAGTTGTTGCGTTACTTCTTCACTTGGGGTTGTTACGCACCCTATTCCTTCTATAAATGTTACAGACGTTACATAGTCACTAAAGCAGCTTGCAAACACACCCGCCACCATAGCTCCCATAGAGTGCCCTACTAAATGTATTTTTTTTACCCCTAGAGTATTTATAAACTGATATATATCATCAATATAATCTACAAAATAATAGTGTGCGTCGTCGCTACGCCACGACGACAATCCGTGTCCGGCAAAATCAAGGCAATACCACGTTTGCTGCACTTTGGCATTTGCTAACATAGGGATATAACTTGCACTATTATCAAGCCAGCCATGTAGCGCAATTACAACTTCATCTCCACTTCCCGTTTTTAAACCATGAATATTTAAATTATTGATTTGAATATTAAATGGTTCCACAGCACACCCCTATTAATTTTATTAATGATTATTTATAACTGTTAGCTCTAACGTGTTTTAAAAGGCGCGGATTCAAATCTGAAGTGCATAACGTTTAGGCGGCTTTAGCCGCCAAGTGATCCTGCATCAATTTTGCAGGCGTTTCAAATCCAAGTGTCTTCCTCGGACGATTATTAAGTTGCTCAA